>JANXTQ010000127.1 GCA_025352305.1 Actinomycetes bacterium | reverse complement strand
GCGACGACACCAATCGCCACCGTTCGTGCGGCGGCTTCATTGACCGGGTTGGGGAAGGAAAAGAACCGCTTCACTCCATAAATCCTAGTGACTTAGTCAACAATTGCGTAAGCAGCTACACCGAGAGGCGAATCGCGGTCGCGGCTCCAATGATCACGATCATTGCTCGTACGGTCGCCGGCGATAGCCGACGAATCAGTTTGGTGCCGAGCCATCCACCGATCAAGGTTCCGATTAAGAGCATCGGCACCGCTTCCATGTTGAGGTGGCCACGGATAATAAATACGGTGGCGGCAATCGCGTTGATGACGGATGACAGTGCGTTACGCAGTCCGTGCAACGTGTCGAGGTTGTCGGGCAACGTCAGGCCCATCACGGCGAGCAACATGATGCCGAGCCCGGCGCCAAAGTATCCGCCGTAGAGCGCCACCAGAAAAATTCCGAACTGCAGTGCACCGCGACGGGTGGGATGGTCGTGATCAATGTGGGCGAGTTTGCGCGTGAGAATCGGCGCGACGGCGAAGAGCAACGTCGCGACTCCAATCAGCCACGGCACGACGGCTTTGAACTGGCCGGGCGAGCCACGTAACAACAGAGCGGTTCCGAGCAAGGTGCCGAGCACGCACGCCGGCAGGAGTCGTCGAATGAGGGGAAGTCGAAGCGCGAGTTCTCGACGAAAACCGCGCAGACCGCCGACGTAACTCGGCAGTACGCCAACGGACGAGGAGACGTTCGCCTGAATTTGGGGGACGCCGAGGGCCAGCATCGTCGGAAAAGTAATGAAGGATCCTCCTCCCGCGATGCCGTTGGCTACTCCCGCGGCGACGCCGGCAACCAGATAGATCGCGAGGCGCACGCCAAAAGGAACCGAAAGCGCGAGCACACTCATTACTCTACGAAGGTGCGAACGCATTCAGTTTTTCTACGGCGAGTTCCGCGACTGCGACACTCGTTTGCACTACCTTCGACGTCATGGCGCTCGTGTCCGTTGAACTGATTGTTCCCGACGACGCTCCCGACGATCTCATTCGCGCCGCCGGCGGAGTGCCCTACCGCACCGTGAGTAACGGGCGCCGCGAGGTGGCCTGCGTCTACCGCGAAGCGCGTGGTGACTGGACATTTCCCAAGGGGAAATTGGATCCGGGTGAAACGTTTGAGCAGTGCGCGGTGCGAGAAGTGTGGGAAGAAACCGGTTTGTACTGTCAGATCGAGCGATTCATTGGAACCACTAACTACACGCACCGAAAAGGAAAGCCGAAAATTGTGGCCTACTTTTTGATGAGCGTCATCGGCGGAGACGGCCTATTTCAGCCCAACGACGAGGTTGACGAGTTGCGCTGGGTGCCCGTGGAGCACGTTCGCGAACGTTTGACGTGGGACCGCGACCAGGAGTTGTTCGACCTGCTCGTGACGCTGCCCGGACTGCGAGCTGAAGCTAGCTGATTACGGCTTGATCGTCGCCACGCTGTTATATACGCCGAGCCAGGCCGTTGACAGATGGTGAAGAACGCCACTCGTTTTAAGCGAGTTGATTGTCACGTTGAGACAGGTGGCGAGTGAGTTGTTTTTTTCCATCACGAGTGCGTAGTACTCGTCTCCAATCGCGCTGAACTGTGCCAGCTGTGTTGCCAAAGGGTGCGAGTCGGCGCCGATAATGAGCGACGTCGCGAGGTAGTGACCCGTGGGTGTGTCGATCACAATGGCGTCAATGGTTCCTGATTCAAGCGCGGACACCATGGCACTAAGCGAATCAAACTGCGCCAGTGTGTTCGCAGGCTTGATGTACTTTTGAACAAAACTCTTGGCGGGCGTGTTACTTAAGACTCCGTAGCGATACTTCTTTAGCTGTGCGGGCGAGTGAGCTCGAACAATCGCGTCGCTCTTCATTGCGACCAAACTCTGCGTGAGGTTGTAGTAACTCGACGAGAAGGTAACGTCGGCGGCCCTCGCCGGCGTGGCGACGACTTCATTAATGTCAAAGTCAAAGTTCTTTTTTCCCGCCGCGTAACTCGATGCGAACGGAACGGTGGTCCACTTGACGTTGTGGGGCGCTACGCCCAGCGCGTGCGCAATTCGGTACGTCAGCGCGGATTCGTAACCCTTCTGGTTGGCGGGCTGGTTGTTATTGAACCACGGAGCCAGCACCGGTGAGTCCGTTGCCACCGTCAATTTTCCGGGCGTGATTTCGAGTTTTTTGATCAGAGTCGAACAGGCCGCGACCGTGGGCGTGTTGGTGGCCTGATGAGAATCGGCGCTCAGGGCGCTTGCGCCCGAGCCCACGAGAATCCAAGAAGCCGTGAGGGCTCCCGCGATGGCAAAAATCCGACGCATCGACTCCCCTTAAGACCCCGTAGCCACGTTGCTATGTAGAACGCCATTATAAAGATGCGATGACCGTAATTACAGGGCAGGAAGGTTAACGCGTTGTCGCCTTGACGACTTTGGACGCCGGCGAGGGTCCCGCTGCGTTCATAGCGCGCACTGCTACCCAGTAATTGTGATGTCGTGAGAGACCGTTTACGACCAAAATGCTCGACGTGGTACCGCTGGCGCGAACGTGCCAGGTACTTCCGGCGGTGATTGAATACTGGTAACTCGTTACGGGAACTCCGCCGTTACTGGTGGGGGCTAGAACAATCAGTTTCAACGCTCCCACCAATGCGGTGACCGACTTAATCGACGGTGCGTTCGGCACCGTTCGAGGTATGAGTGGAGCTGATGGCACGCTCGGTACCGACGTACCCAACGAATTGCGCGCAACAACTCGAAAGCGGTAACTCACACCGTTAGTTAGCGCACCGATCGTGCAACTCGTTGCTCCATTTGTAGAACACGTAGCTGAGCCCGGTGTCGCACTGACGACGTAGCCCGTAATGGCGAGACCCCCGCCGTAGACGGGGGAGCTCCACTGAAGGTGAATGCTCTGGTTTCCAGCGATCCCACTGAGCGCTGTCGGAGCGACCGGCACCGTTGTCGGCGTTCCCACAAATCCTTGAGTTCCGTGCGCGCCAGTGACGTATGCGCCGACGACAACACAGTCATTCGATGCGAAACACGCGGCACCCGAAGTTGACGCCACGAGGGAAGCAGCGGAATCTGAGGGAACGCTTCCGAGCACCGGGTCGCCAAAAGTGGTCCCTGAAAATACTGCGGTCAATGGCGATCGAGTTTGTGACGAACCAACGGCTCCCAGCGCAACGCACCACGTCGCGTCAGTGCAACTGACTGAGTTAAGCGACGCGTCGATCTCACCGCTCGCGCTCGGTAGCGACGGCGTGCTGAGCGCTGTCGCCGGCGCCCACGTTGTCGCTGATCCGGTGCTAGCCATGGCGCTGTATGCGCCACTGGTTAAGTAGTCGCCCACCGCCACGCAGTGCTCGGCGCTCGAACAACTAATAGCGTTGAGCGCGTTTCCGTACGCGGTAGCAGCGGAAGCGGCGTTGGCGGGCAAACTCACCGTGTACGCGCCACTCGAGGGCGCCCACTTGGCGTTGGCTTCGTTAAGAACCATCGTTTCAAATCCCTGGGCGTTCACAAACGCCCCGACCGCAGCACAGTTAGCGACGCTCCAACAACTGACCGACGTCAGTTCGGCCACCTGATCGGTGACAGAAAGTGCGCCGACTGGAAGTGAGGGCTCGAATCCCTTGGACCACACTGACGCGTTCTCTTCAATGACCAGCGGGAGTTGTCCTCCGGACGTTTCACTGTAGGTTCCGACTGCTTGGCAGTTTCCTGTTGACGCGCACGACACGGAAAACAGTTCGGCCAACTGTTGGGTGCTCGCACTGTTTGTCGGCAGGACCGCACGCGTCGCCGCAGACCACACTCCGGAACTTTCAACATCGATGAGGGGCTCAAAACCCGATGTCGTCAAATATGTCCCGACCGCGACGCAGTTGCCTAACGAGGTACACGAGATTGAACTGAACTGAGTGATGGGCGCAGGCGCGTGTGCCCAGGAACTAACGGCATCATGCGGCAAAACGATTCGTGGACCCGCTGACCACACGGCGTTAACTTCGTTGCTAATCAGTAACTGATTGCCTGCGGGCGTTCGAAAAGAGCCGACGGCGACGCAAGTATTGAGGCCG
>JANXTQ010000012.1 GCA_025352305.1 Actinomycetes bacterium | reverse complement strand
GTCGCTGGTTCGTTCAGATCGCTGAGTCCCCGAGCCAGGCGCAAGAAGTCCTGCCACGTGACGTCCGTCGCGTTCGTTGCCGCCCACGTGTCAGCAATGAGAACTGTTCGCTCAATTTCGTCCAGGCGATCGAGTGAGTTGGCCAGCAGCGCCAATTCGCTCGGGCCGTAATGGGTGCGGTAGACACCCCAGCCCCCGGCATTGAGCACCATTGGTCCGTCGCCTTGCAACATGACCGGCTCGTCGCTCAGCAGTTGCTTCGAGATCGCTCCGCCATTCGCGCTGCGCGACTGAACTGGAGTGAGCCAGTTGTTGCCAATGGCGCTCACCGTGTCAGTGGCGTTGCCATAACTAAAGGCCCGTTGGCTGAGGACTCCGTCTTCGTAACTGACGAGGGGGTGACCACCCTGCAAAATCCAACTGTTCATCATTTCGCGAACGGGCTCTTCGGACGCCTCTTCGAGAGCGTCCCATAGGTCGGTCGTCACGGTATTGGCGTACGAGTGGCGACGCAGGTACAGGCGGATTCCGTCGCGAAATACGTCAGCTCCTAAGTACTGCTCGAGCATGCGTAGAACTGATCCGCCCTTTTCGTACGTGAGGACGTCGAACATGCCACGCATGTCACTCGGCGAGACCACTTCGTACTCAATGGCGCGCGTCGAATGAAGTCCGTCGACCTGTAATGCAGCGTCACGCTGGGTAGCGAAGCTGAGCCACTTCTTCCACTCCGGTTTGAAGTGTTCGACGCAGAGTGTTTCCATGAAGGTGGCGAAGGCTTCGTTTAACCAAATTCCCTCCCACCACTGCATCGTGACGAGGTCGCCGAACCACATGTGAGCAATTTCGTGGCTCACAATGTCCGCTACGCGCTCTCGCTCGGCCAGTGAGGCCGTCGCGGGATCAATCAGCAGCGCCGACTCTCTAAAGGTAACGCAACCGAGGTTTTCCATGGCACCAAATGCGAAGTCGGGGACCGCCACTAGATCCAACTTGTCGCCCGGATAGGCGATATCGAAGTAGTCAGAGAAAAAGCGCAAGGCGAATTGACCGGCTTCGAGTGCAAACTGTGACAGATGGATCTTGCCCTTGGGAACAACGACGCGAAGCGGAGTGCCGAGTACGTCGATGGGCTCGGTTTCTTCAAAGGGACCGACGACGAAGGCAACGAGATATGTCGACATCTTCATGGTCGGTCCAAATTTCACGCAGCGGGTTCCGTCGCCGTTGGACGTTTCTGAAACAATCGGACTGTTCGAATACGCGGCTAGATCGTTCGCTACGTTCAGCGTGACTTCGTAAGTGGCCTTAAAGATTGGTTCGTCCCAACAGGGAAATGCCCGACGCGCGTCAGTGGCTTCGAACTGAGTGGTGGCAATTGCTTGAGTCACGCCCGCGTCGTCGACGTACGTGGACTTATAAAAGCCGATCAATCGATCGTTCAGGGTGCCGCGAAAATGGATCGACAGCTGGGCGGGGCCCGTCGCCAACTCACCGCTCAGGGTGAACGTCGCGGTCTCGTACAACTCATCAAAGACGATCGTTGCGTCGAGGGTAATTCCGTCAGAGCCCGTGACACTGACGTGATCTAACGACAGTTCCGCCGCATTTAACTGAATGACTTTCGTTGCCTCGAGTACGTCCAGCGTGATGTCGACGCGGCCATCAAATCGTGCGGCTTCAATATCGGGCGTTAACTCGATTCGATACGCACTCGGAGTGACGTGGGTGGGCAGACGGTAGGGATTTATGGAGCGTGTTGGCACGTAAGCGAGGCTAACGCTTGAGGCGGTCGTGCCCTAAACCAGACACGCCTTTAGCTGTTCCGCCAATGTGGCGCGCACCCGCTGGGCAAAAGCAGCGTTGACGTCCAAGCGCTCCAAGGCCTGCTCAACTTGGCGTTGGCCGGCGTTGAGGGGATGAGCGGTATGAAATTCACGGACGGTGCGCGCTAGTTCGGGGTCGTTGAACAGGGTAGAGACACCAACGGCTGCCGCGGCGGTGCGTCCGTTCGCGAAGCGTTCATTCGCCTCGTCGTAGCGCGCGCTGAAGGCTCGCCATACGTGTGCACCGGCGAAGCGGTTGCGGATCAACGCTCCCACGAGGTACGGGGCGTCTTGAGTTCGGACCTCGTCAAAACAGCGATCGAGAAGTTCGAGCGCTTGCTCGGTATCGGGAGTGGCGGCCGGAGCAAAGAGGTACGTGTTTTGCTCTTGGGGGGTGGGCGACGAGAGCTGGCGCTCGGCGAAAATCGCCCGGTCGCCGTCACGATTCTCCAAAACGGTGAGGTGCAGCACCGCTGCCAATAGGTCACCCACCACGGAATTGGCGTCAAACCGACGCAGTGCTTCGTCAATAACTGCGTGATCGTGGCCAATAGCTCCGAGCAGGTCAATCGAAATGGCGCGCAGTTCTCCGGCGTGTTCGCTCTCGCCCTCACGCTTCTCCCAACCCAGTCGCTCTAACTGAGGCTGCATGAGTTGGCGCACCAGCACCTGAAGAGTGCCCCGCCCTTCACTATCCACAATTCGATTGATCGTATGAAGTGCTTGAGAGATGACGGTCCACGCCGCAGGTTCATTGAGCCCCGTGAGCCCGCGAGCCAAGGTCATGAAATCAACAATGGACGATCGGCCGACCATTACAGCAGCCCACGTGTCAGAGAACAGTCCCGCGCGTTCAATCTCTTCGAGTTCAATGAGCCGCGCGGCAATCGCGGCCAGCTCTTCGCCGCTGTAGGCAGCGCGGTAAAAGCCGGTGCCCCCAGCGTTCAGTATCGCCACACCATTGGCCGCCAGGCGTTCGATCTCAGAACCGAGGAGTTGTTTGGACACCTCACTCGAGCCGAGCGTGCGCGAGAGCACCGGGACCTTCCAGTCGTGGCCAATATTGGACTCTCCGGTGGCTTCGACGTAGCTGAACGGGATTTGGCTGAGTTGGCCGCCGTTAACAGAGACGAGGGGAAATCCCCCCTGAAGAATCCAGGTGTCCATGATTTCTCCGACCGGCTGGGACGACGCTTCTTCGAGTGCCTTCCACAGGTCCGCCGTCACGGTGTTGGCGTAGGCGTGTCGCTTCAAGTAAATACGGATACCTTCGCGAAAGATGTCGGGTCCGAGGTACTGCTCGATCATTCGCAGCACCGCGCAACCTTTCATGTACGTCAAGACGTCAAACATCCCTCGACAGTCGTCAGGCGACACGACTTCGTACTCAATGGCGCGCGTGGAGTGCAGCGCGTCTACGCCAAAGGCCATGTCCTTTAACGCGGTAAATCCCACCCACTTATTCCACTGCGGGCGAAAGTGATCGGTGCAGAGACCTTCCATGAATGTCGCGAACGCTTCGTTGAGCCAGATGCCTTCCCACCAGTCCATCGTGACGAGGTCGCCGAACCACATGTGAGCGGTTTCGTGGTTGATAACGAGCGCCACGCGCTCAATCTCGCCAAAACTGGCTCGCGTCGGGTCAATGAGTAGGTCGGCTTCGCGAAAGGTGACGAGACCGAGATTCTCCATCGCACCAGCGGCAAAATCGGGAATCGCGATGAGGTCGTATTTATCACCGGGGTAGTTAATATTGAAGTACTCCGTAAAAAACCGCAGGGCGTGTTCAGCCACTTCGAGCGCGTAAGTCGCGAGGGAGAGTTGTCCGACGGGCACAATTACTCGAACCGGTACGCCGTCTACGTCGATGGGATCGGTGGCTTCGAAGGGACCAACGACAAAGGCCACGAGGTACGTCGACATTTTCATTGTGCGCGCGAAGCTCACCGTGCGCAGTCCGTTGCCGAGATCGGTATCACTTATCATCGCGGAGTTCGAAAAAGTCGCCAAGTGACTGGGAATTGTGAGAGTTACTTCGTAGGTCGCCTTGAAACTGGGTTCGTCCCAGCACGGAAAGGCGCGACGAGCATCGTTGGACTCGAACTGGGTAGTGGCGATCAAGTGAGTGGTGCCGGCGTCGTCAACGAAGCTCGAACGATAAAAGCCGTGCAGCTGATCATTCAATATGCCGGTAAAAGCAATTTCGACTGTTGCGGGTCCGCTGGGTAACTCTTGATCGAAGTGAAACGTCGCTGTTTCGTAAGTCTCGTGAGAAGTGACAGAACTAGAGAGTTGACTCCAGCCCGATCCCGTAACGGTGGCCGATCCGAGTTCCAGTTCAATTGCGTTGAGCGTGAACTGCGAGGTGCGCTCCGTCAACTCGACGTCGATTTCCACACGTCCGCTGAAACTTGCCGAGTCCAAATCGGGCGTCATAAAAATTCGATACGAATTGGGTACGACGCTGTTGGCGAGTCGGTAAGGGTTCGAAGTCATTGTCATTGGAAGCAAGGCTACGAGTAAATCCTCTACCCTTGTCGCGTGACGAGCCCCCCGACGCCGGTATCTCTACGCGCCAAGCCGGGTCCGGGACGACTCGCCGTAACGGGAATTGGCAACGCCCTGTTGGATCTAATTGTGCGCGACCACGACAACATTCACGCCCAACTCAATCTCACCAAGGGCGCAATGAACCTCGTTGATTTAGAGGGCGCCGCACGGATTTATGCGGCCATGGGACCAACCATGCAGGTGTCGGGCGGATCGGTCGCTAACTCAATCGCTGGCGTTGCGTCGCTGGGCGGTACGTCGGGATTCATTGGCAAAGTGGGCGACGACGAATTCGGAAAAATGTTTGCGCACGATCTTCGTTCCTTGGGCGTCGACCTCGACTTAGCCCTCGCCGTTGGCGAAGAGGGAGCCACCGGACGCTGCCACGTTTTTGTTACCGACGATGCTCAACGCACCATGGCGACGTACCTAGGTGCTGCGAATCAGCTCCAAGTTCACGACATTCGTGAAGACCTGATTGCGCGTAGTGAAATTATCTACATTGAGGGCTATCTCTTTGACCTGCCTCCTGCGAAGGAAGCAATTCGCCGGGTCGTTGAAACGGCACACGAATATGACGCGCTGGTGGCCGTGTCACTGTCGGACACCTTCTGCGTGGAACGTCACCGTCGCGACTTTTTGGACCTTGTCACTAACGATGTTGACGTTCTGCTGGCAAACGAGCACGAAGCGTTGGCTCTCTTTCAAACCGAGACGTTGGAAGAGGCGTTTCGCTACGTCGATGAGATCGGCGTTTTGGCCGTCGTTACCACGGGGCCACGAGGTGCGTCCATCTCCACCGTGCACGGAGTGGTGTCGATTCCGGCGGCCGACGTTGACGACGTCGTTGACCAAAACGGAGCGGGCGACCTCTTTGCTTCTGGATTTCTATTCGGTCTCGCCCTAGGCGCCGATCCGGTAGAGGCAGCCCAACTCGGAACGCTGTGCGCGGGAGAGGTCATCTCTCACTTGGGCGCACGTCCCGAATCAGACCTCGTGCAGATGGCTACGTCCGCCGGCCTGCTCTAAACGCGCCGTCGTCGACGGAACGAGCTCTTAGATGCCCAGTTCATCGAGCTCGGCATCGATTGCGCGAGTTCGAACTGTTTCGTAGCGCACCCAGGTAACCGTGATGGGGATAAGGGCCAAGAGCATGAGTGCATCACCACCAATCCACATGATGGATCCCCCGAGATGCAAGTCACTGAGGACTGCCTGAAGCGATCGACCCCGGTGCGCGTAGCCCGAGAATGGGTTGCGGCTCTGCATGGCTAACGCCAAACCAGTAAACGTATCGACCGGTACGGCAGCCATGACGTATACCAAACGTAAACCAGGATTTAAATCAACTCCCCGCTCGACTCCCAAGGCCTGCCGAAAAAATAGATAGCCCACGATGATGAATAACAGGTGCTCGTTGTCGTGAATGAACTCGTGAGTCAAAGTCAGATTGAACAGTCCGCTCAAGTGCGAAATTGGAATGAAGATCGCGTAAATCGCGAACGCAACGAGCGGGTGCAAAATGACCTTGGCCGCAGCGCTATCGAGCAGTCGCGCGACCCAGTTGGCGCTTAGTCGAAGTAGATCGAGGGGAGCGCTCAAAGCAAATAGCGGCGCGGCAATCATGATCAACATGAGGTGTTGAATCATGTGGTCGGCGAAAAGCCGCCGATCGTAAACGCCAACGACGGACTGAGTCGCGAGCATCGACGTGACCAGAGCGAGCAGGAACATGAGGCTGCGTCGAGCGGGCCAATTACCCGCTCGCTTCGCGAGGGCGAAGTAGATGACGCCCGCCACGAGGATCATCAACATGGGGACCCACTGAACTTCCCACTGATTGAGGTGTCGCCAGGAAAACGCTGCGGGAGCGTCAATGTAGAGCAGTAGGTGACGCAGCGAACTGTGCAGGGGAAGCATTGGTTTTCAAGTGTAAGTGGCTCACTGAGGATTCAAAATGAATCGGTAGGCTCGGACGGTGAACTCACGGTGGTACTCGGCGCGCGCGCTCTTGCTGCATCTCACGCTCGCCTTGTGGATCGTTGGTTGTGGTGCAGCAGCGTGGTGGCAGATATCCCGTGCTGGCGACGGCAACGCGCTCAGTTATATGTACGCCGTTGAGTGGCCCGTTTTTGGACTTCTGGGAATCGGTGGCTGGTGGGCACTACTTCACGTTGAAGCGGTGTCGGAAGAAGAAAAAATCCAGCGTCGTGAATTTGAAAAGCAGTTGCGCCGCGACGCCCACCTGGAGCGACACGGCCCGAGCACGAGTGATCCCTCCATGGTGGCGTACAACGAACACTTAGCCCAACTCGCTCAGCGACCAAAAAAGAAGTTGTGGGGCCACTAAGTGGAACGTTCATTTCGCGCGTATCGCTATATGAGTTTCATCACGGGCACAACCTTGTTGATCTTGAGCGCGATACTCATCATTCGCTTCGCAGATCACCACCTCTACGTACAACTCCACGTCGTTGACAAGATCGTGGGCGTGGCGCACGGCGTCATCCTCTATCCGATCTATCTCGTTTGCTGTTTCACGTTGATGCTGCACGCGCGACTTAAAATTGTCGTTCTGGTGGCCATGTTGCTCGCTGGCTTTGTTCCGGGGCTGGCGTTCTTTATGGAAGCGCGTATCGAGCGTCAACTACACCCACAACAATCCGAGGTGACCTCATGAACAATCCGTGGTTAGAGCGCCGAGTCGTGGCTTTTGCACACCAAGGAGGGTCCTTCGAAGGTCCGTCGTCCACGTTGTTCGCCATTGATCAAGCGCTTCAACGAGGGGCCACCGCAATTGAGCTAGACGTTCATGCCACCAAGGACCGACGCATCGTGGTCTGTCACGACGAAACGGTTGATCGCACGACGAACAGCTCGGGAGAGATTGCCAATTTTACCTTCGCGCAGATCAACGAGATGGACAATGCCTACTGGTGGATAGAGGGTGATGCGGTCACGCCCGGACGCGACAGTTCGCAGTATTTACTGCGCGGTCGCGCGCCCGAAGATCGACGTTTTGCCGTCGCGACCCTCGAAGAAGTGGCGATCGCTTTTCCCGGAGTGCCACTTAATTTGGATATCAAACGAACAGCGCCCGAAGTGGAACCGTACGAGCAGTTGCTAGCTGATGAGCTTCGTCGTTTAGAGCGCACCGACTCGGTCATCGTCGCGTCATTCAGCGATGACGCCATTCAGTCGTTTCGTTCGATTGCGCCCGAGGTACTGACGTCAGCGGCGACCACCGAGACGGCGACTTTCTTCTTCGCCCTCCACGACGGATCCGCACTTCCGGAGTTGAACGTCTGTGCTTTTCAGGTGCCCGCGACGTTCGGCGATATCACCGTTGTGGATGAAAAGTTCATTGCCGCCGCGCACTCAATTGGCGCCGCGGTCCACGTTTGGACGATCAATGACCGCGATGAGATGATCCGCTTACTTGATCTCGGAGTCGACGGGCTCATTAGTGACACACCCCGCGTACTAGTTAGCCTGCTCGCCGAGCGCAACTGCGCCTGGGACGGACTGCTCTAGGAACTCTTAGCCTCGACCGGCGTTGGGCTTACGGCCGTGGTTGGCCTTCTTTTTGGCGCGTAACTTGCGCTTCACGGTCCGCTTTGACATAGGGGACAATGATAGTACCTGCGCACCCGCGCGAGCCAAACGAGGTGGCCAGTGCAATCAGGATGGTTACTACGTGATGGCGAGGTCCTCGCTTCCACAATGCAAGCGAGTGGCTGGCACTCGCGCATCGTGACGCCGCACAGTTTTGAGTCCGACGTCGGAGCGGTCATTATCTCGGGGCCGGTGATCTGTTGGGGAGTGCCCGTTGCGCGCCTCGGACAAGCCAGCCGGCTTCGCACTCTGCACTCAACGACCCGCCCCCGGCTGATTGGACCGACGCGCCACGCCGTTGCACTACGCCGTGAGGTGGCCGAGCGTCTGCGCGTCGGAGATGAACTGGAACTGCGAGTAACGACGTGAGCGGCATGTTGATTGTCGTCGCCACGCCCATTGGAAACTTGGGCGATCTCAGCGCGCGCGCTCTCGACGTTCTCGCTACGGCGACCGTTGTTTACTGCGAAGACACGCGTCACAGCCGTCAGATCTTTAGTGCTCATCAGATCAGCGCCGCCGGGCGACTTCGATCGCTGCACGAACACAACGAGGCCGCGCTGTGCGACGAGGTGGTGGCGCGAGTGGCCAACGGTGAAACAGTGGCCCTGATTAGCGATGCGGGCACCCCGGGAGTGAGCGATCCGGGTGAACGCGTTGTGGCTGCCGTAGCGAACGCCGGCCTCATCGTCACCACCGCTCCCGGTCCTTCGGCGGTCATTGCCGCGCTGAGTGTGAGTGGACTCGCGAGCGACCGATTTGTGATGGAAGGATTTCTGCCTCGACGAGGATCGGAGCGCGCGAAGCGAATCGAACAACTAGGTCTCGAACAGCGAACCGCGGTGATCTACGAGGCGCCGGGTCGACTCGTAGATACTTTGCGAGAGTTAAGCGACCGACTCGGAGATCGACGGGCGGTCGTGGCTCGAGAGTTGACGAAACTTCATGAAGAGGTCGCGCGCGGCACCCTCAGTGAACTGGCGAAACAGTTTTCAGTGGGCGACGTACGCGGCGAAATTGTGATCGTGCTGAACGGGGCCGAAGCGCCGCCCGAGACCGACGACGCCACCATTGTCGACGCTCTCGAAGTCGAGTTACGAAGTGGCGCGACTCTGCGCGACGCTGCGAGCTCCGTTGCGAGCACGCTGAAGGCGCCCCACCGGCGTGTCTATCAACTCGCGCTCGATATTCGGCGAGACAATCCGCACTAAGTCAGTACCCTTGAGCAGTGCAACGCTTTTACATCACGACCCCGATCTACTATGTCACGGACGCGCCGCACGTCGGAACGGCTTACTGCACCGTTAACGCTGATGCCATGGCCCGTTGGCACCGATTGCGCGGAGACGAAACGCTATTTCTCACCGGAACGGACGAGCACGGCCAGAAAGTGGCCGACACGGCGGCCAAAAATAATCTCTCGCCCCAAGAGTGGACGGATCGCACGTCGGCGCGTTTTGTCGAGGCGTGGAAACTGCTCAATATTTCCAACGATGATTTCATCCGCACCACGGAAGAACGGCACACCAAAAGCGTTCAGAGCTTCTTAAGCACCATTTACGACAACGGATTTATCTACAAGGGAACTTACGTCGGTCCGTACTGCGTGGACTGCGAGGACTACTACACGGCGGAGAATTTGCTCGACGGCAACTGTCCAGTCCACGGGCGTCCCGTGATTGAAATGGAAGAGGAAAACTGGTTCTTTCGACTCAGTGCCTTTCAGGACCGACTCCTTGCTCACTTTGAATCTCACCCCGACTTCACTACGCCGGAGACCAAGCGCAACGAGGCGTTGTCGTTTATTCGCAGCGGACTACGCGATATTTCGATTACGCGCACTTCAATTAGCTGGGGCGTGCCCGTGCCGTGGGACGATCGCCACGTTTTTTACGTCTGGTACGACGCACTCATTAACTACCTGACGGCAATTGGCTACGGCACCGAGAAAGATGAAATGGCGCAGTGGTGGCCGCACTCTCATCACTTGATTGGTAAAGAGATCATCCGATTTCACTCCGTCTGGTGGCCCGCGATGTGCATGGCCGCGGGCATTGAACCGCCTCATCACGTCCAAGTTCACGGTTGGCTGTTGGTGGGCGGCCAAAAACTGAGCAAATCAATGGGCAACGACGGACCCGTTCGATTGGGCGAAATTGCTCCGGCCACATTGGTCGATGAGTTTGGAGTCGATGCCGTTCGCTACTACCTACTTCGCAATACCGCTCTGGGCTCGGACGGCGAATTTTCCATTGAGTCCGTAACCGCCCGTTACAACACCGATCTCGCCAACATGCTGGGAAATTTGGTCGCTCGCGTCTGCGCAGTCGTCAACACCAAGTGCGCCAGCGTCGGGCCGGCTCCGAGCCCCGATAGTGAACTTTTACAGTTCGCTCACGTGACCATTGACGAAGTCTCTTCCGCGTGGGAAAACTTTGAACCTCACATCGCTCTCGAAAAAACGTGGACTCTGATCGGCGCCGCCAATGCGCATCTCGAGAATTTCGCACCCTGGAAAATGGAACCCGGTGAAGCAATCGACCGAGTTATGGGCGACGCGTTGGAGGCCATTCGCATCATCTCGGTCCTGATCACGCCGGCCATGCCCGATACCGCGGACGAGATTCGCCGTCGCATTGGGCTAGGGGCCGTCACGGCGCAGGGTGACTGGAACACGCTTCGAACGGCCACTTATCCCGGTGGGCTCGCGGTGCAAAAAGGCGAACCGCTCTTTCCGAGAATCCGCAGCGCAGCATGACGGGCTGGACGGACTCGCACTGTCACCTTCAAGAGCGCTACCTCGCCGGCGACGACCAGGTTCGCGCCAACGTCGCTGAAACGTTGGCTCGAGCGAGCGCCGCGGGTGTGGAACGCGTCGTGGTGGTCGGCACGGACGCCACGACCTCGGCGGAAGCTCTAGCGCTCGCCAGCGACGCAAACGGAAATGTGCAAGTTCGCGCAACCGTCGGACTTCATCCTCACGACGCGACCCAAGGCGTCGCGGCGGTCAGCGAGTTGGCTCGACGGGGGTCGCCCGTTCTGGTGGGAATTGGCGAATGCGGGCTGGACTACTACTACGAACATTCACCCCGCGACGTTCAGCGCCGAGCGTTTGCCGATCAGATTGGTCTCGCGCACGAACTCGACCTCGCTCTCGTCGTTCACGCTCGCGACGCGTGGGACGATCTTTTTGAGGTACTGGCGATGGAGGGCGTGCCCTCACGCACCGTTATTCACTGCTTCACCGGTGGACCGCGCGAGGCCGAGGCGTGCTTAGCAATGGGATGCGATCTTTCAATCTCGGGTGTGGTGACCTTTAAGAACTCCGCAGAACTGAGAGAGGCCGTCAAAATCACACCGTTGTCACGATTGCACGTGGAAACCGACAGCCCCTTTCTCGCTCCGTCGCCGCATCGCGGTAAGAAGAACGAACCCGCCCACGTGAGCATTGTGGGCGAGTACGTTGCGACCCTGCTTTCGATCGAACCCAGCGAGTTGCGTGAGGTGACGTCGGCCAACAGTTCTCGACTCTTCCAGTGGGACCTTCAAAAATAGGTCTGACCAGTAGATATCGAAATTTTTTCTGCTCGTTTTGCGTCGCTGGAAGACGCCCTCTAGCGTTGTGCGGGTGATGGGGTGGGACCCATCTCGTGTCCCCGGAGAAGGGTGGAGTTCTGAGGACCGATTTACGCCGAGCGTTTCGACGCTCGATTCTCGTGGTGGCGGCCGTGGCGTTGCCAGTCGCGCCGCTCGCGGCGCTTAATTCAACGACGCCGTCGCACCGCGTCCACGCGCTGAGTCTGGCCGCCCCGTTGCAAGAACCACTGGCCGCCCACATCCCTACGAGCACGGTGCTGCATGAGACGGTCTCAGCGCAGCTTCGTCACTTCGTCGTGGTGCCGAAGCCGCGACACATTGTTCACCACGTAAGTCGGGGCCAGGGCACCGTCGTTCTCGCCGCGCACCGCCGCCCCGCGCACCGCGTCCTTCATCCTGTTCACCACCACGCGCCGAAGCCGGTTCACCATCACACGCCCACGCCGGTTCACCACCGCAAGGTTGTTCACCCCAATCATCGAGTTGGAATAGCCACCTGGTACGACTGGCACCCGGGACAGTGTGCGACGTCGTACCTTCCACACGGCACCCGTATTTGGATCCGCGACCTCGACACCGGACGAGTCATTTCCTGCGTCGTAACTGATACCCAGGCCTACAATCCTCAGCGCGTCGTGGATCTGTCCCAGACCCAATTCGCCGAGCTCGCACCGTTGAGCACGGGAATTGTTCGGGTCGAAGTCTCCTGGTGACCCATACACGTAGCTCGCTGTCAGCGATCCTCGCGCGTCACGAACTCTCACCGTCGCGAGCCCTGGGACAAAATTTCGTCGTCGATCCCAACACCGTTCGGCGCATTGCTCGCCTCGCGCACGTCGAGACGGGCGATTTCGTATTAGAGATCGGCGCCGGTCTCGGTTCTTTGACCATGGCGCTGCTCGAAACCGGCGCCACCGTTGAGGCCATGGAAGTTGATCGCTACTTGATTGGACCGCTGCGCGAAGTGGTCGAACCGCTCGGAGCGGTTGTTCATCACGCCGATGCATTGACTGCGGACTATGACCAGATTCTCGCCGGACGCTCCACAGTGCTGGTGGCCAATCTTCCCTACAACATCGCGACGCCTCTAGTTTTGCATCTGCTCGAAACGGTGCCCGCCATTAAGCGAATGTTGGTGATGGTTCAGTTGGAAGTGGCCGAACGTCTGGCGGCAAATGCGCGCGACGAGGCCTACGGCGCGGCGTCACTGCGGGTGGCGTATTTTGCGAAAGCCAAGGTCGTTGGCAAGGTTGCGGCAACCGTGTTTTTGCCGCGGCCCAACGTCGAATCGGCACTCGTGGAGATCACACGTCTCGACGACGTCGCGATTTCGCCCGACGAAGTCAGTGAAGAGGCGATTTTCGAACTGGTACGTACGGCCTTTTCACAGCGACGAAAGATGTTGCGCCGTTCTCTGGCGGGCTTACTGGACGAGGCGGCCTTTGCGCGCGCGGACGTGGCGTCATCGAGACGACCTGAAGAGCTCACGTTGCAGGAGTTTGCCCGATTGGCCAAAAGTCGATGAGCACCGTTACTGCTCCCGCCAAATTGACCTGGTACCTCGAAATCACGGGCCGTCGCGACGACGGCTATCACC
>JANXTQ010000229.1 GCA_025352305.1 Actinomycetes bacterium | reverse complement strand
CCGATGCTGATCTTGATTTTTGGAATTACGCCTTCCACCGCAATTTCCAGTGATCTGGTGGCCGCAGTCGTGATGCGACCCTTCGGCGCCTTTGTTCATATGCGAAAAGGAACCGTCAACTTCAAGTTGGTGGGTTGGCTGATGATTGGATCGGTGCCCTCGGCATTTTTCGGCGCGTACTTGCTGCACCTCATGGGTAGCTCCAGTTCCTCGCAACACGCCATCCAACATCTGCTGGGCGCCGCCCTCCTCGTCGGGGCCACTGCAATGGTGCTGCGGGCACTTTTGGACCGCTACCGCGGCACCGAGCGGGCGCGTTCGGTCGGCCACGTCACGATTCGGCCCATTCCCACCATCTTGATTGGTGTCGTGGGCGGAATTGTCGTCGGGGTGACGTCGGTCGGCTCCGGCTCACTCATGATCGTCCAGTTACTTTTCCTCTACCCCGCACTGCGCGCTGGGCAACTCGTGGGAACCGACCTCGCTCAGGCCGTTCCTCTCACCGCCGCTGCGGCACTCGGGGCTTTGGCCTTTGGTCACGTGGAGTTCGCGGTTACCACCTCAATCATCGTCGGCTCGGTGCCGGCCGTGATCGTGGGTTCGTTCTTCTCCTCTCGAGCGCCTGATGGACTGATTCGTCCAATTATCACGATGGTCGTTCTGGCTTCGGGCCTTAAGTACGTGGGGCTCGGCACCACTGAACTCGGTTGGGCCCTCGTGAGCATTTTGACGATCGCATTTGCAACCTGGGTTATTACCCGCAAGCCGTGGCGGACCGGAGATGTAAGTACGCCCGTTGCGCTCGATGAAACGGCGAGCGACTCCTAAAACGCAAACAGTTTCGTTGGATTCAATAGAACCAGGGTCCTGCTACGGCCTATCATCACGTTCACCGAAGTCCCAAGGGGGCAATGAGCGATGAAGTCCATTAACCGCAACGTCACGGCGCTAGCCAGTGCCGCGATTGTCTCGCTGAGCGTCTTTGGCGTCAGCGCCTCGAGCGCGGCGGTGAAGAGTCACGTTACGCCTCACGCGACGCACGTCATCACGTTGAAACTCCCCGCGCCGTACAACCCCGTCGCACCCGTCGGTGGCCACGACATCTATCACTGCTCGCTTCTCAACCCGAATGTTTCGGTTGATCAGATGATTCAGCAGGTCGATTGGGTTCCGGGCAACATCAAAGAGGATCACCACGCAATTTTGTACTGGGTCTCTCCGAGCGACGTGGCGGCCGCGACCAAGATGGATAACTCTGGCAAGGGGTGGACCTGTTTTGGCGGAACGGGAGTCGGCGCAGCCGGTGGCGAAGGTGATCACTGGCTCGCGGGTTGGGGACCTGGTCACAACCAGAGCGTGGAGCCAACCGGCACGGGCGTGCCGCTGCCCACGGGCAGTTTGATTGTGATGCAGATGCACTACAACCTGCTCTCGGGACACTTTCCCGATCAGACCAAAGTGACGCTGACGACGGTGGACGCGGCCGGATCCGGACTCATTCCGCTAAACCTGAAACTCCTTGCGGCGCCGCCGGATGCTCCCTGTCCGACGGGCATTCACGGCAAATTGTGCGACAAGACCGCTTCACTCAACGACGTGGGCAAGCGATTCGGCGTGGGCCTAGAGAACTTCGACAAGGGCCTCGAATCGTACTGTTACGGCAACCTCAATCACAAAGGTAACAGTTCATCGTGCAGATACGGCTTTAATCAAAAAGAGTATTTGTGGAACGTCACTCCCCACATGCATTTGCTCGGAGTATCGATGGTGGTAACTCTTAATCCCAAGGTGGGCTCACCAAGAGTTCTCGTCAATGACTCAAACTACGATTTTCACCTCCAAACCAGTTTCCCACTGAGCCAACCAGTCAAAGTTTTGCCAGGCGACATCGTCCACGTCACCTGCTCCTTTAATCCAACCTTGCGTCAAAAGTTGCCGTACTTGAAGAGTCTCCCGCCACGCTTCATTGTGTGGGGCGACGGATCCTCGGACGAGATGTGCCTATCAATCATCGGATTCACTACGATTCTTCCTTCGGGAGTGACGGCTAACTATCACCCCAACATGACGCCGAGCATTCCAACGTTCCCGACCGCACTGCTCAATTCGATCGCGAAGTTCAGCGGTGCGAAAGTGCCGTCGATGATGTCAATGACGGACGCACCGCTCGGCAAACAGGCGAATCTGACCCGACTGCAACAGTTGCAACTCGCGCTCGGTTTCTGCGGATAGTTACTGAGCTAAGTCCCAGATCAGCGGAGACTCGACGTTCGTAACGAACAGTCGCTCGCTGGGTGATTTCTTATTGATGTGGCCAATGAGTCCGCGGTAGATGGCGAATCCACACAGCTCTTGCAGCCGTGGTTCGAATGACTCCACCGACTTAAGGTCAAGTCCTAACTGTTGATTTTCCTGCTGGCGGATATATCCGGCGCAGTAGTTCATCGCAATTCCCACGCGTCGGTGATCGGTGCGGTTCGCTCCACCCCCGTGCCAGAGACTTCCGTGCCACACCAGGACACTGCCCTTGGACATCTCGGCGGGAATTGATTCATACTCACTCGTAAAGTCGGGCGAACTGTCCGCCTTGTGCGTGCCCGGCATGAGTCGGGTCGCACCGTTTTCCTCGGTGAAATCGGTTAGCGCCCACATCGTGTTACACACTGTCGCGGGGTGCGGCTTCGGGAGGGGAATGATCTGATCGTCCGCGTGAATGGGTTGGGCGACTTCATCGGAGCCAATGGCGATCGATGAGAGTGACGACACCAAGAGGCCAGCGTCGAGCACGCCTTCACAGATCGGCAGTATTGCCGAGTGCACCGGGATCTGTTCGAAGAGCGGACCGTGCGCCAGCAGGTTATAGATCCGTGTCGTACGTAGCCCTTCGAAACGGTTGTGAGCCGGAACAATGCCCAAATCGCTCTCGAGGCGCAATAGATCATCATTGAGTTCGTCAATGAGACCCAAGTCAATGGCATCTTCGACAATCGTGTAGCCGACCTCGTCAATGCGCGCTAGATGTTCAGACAGCGTCAACATGGTTTCCCCCTCGTCGACGTGATCTTAGGTATTACAACGAGCTCACGTCGATCTAACGTTTCGTGTCATGGCGATTCTCTTCGGGCTCTTGGCCGCCTTCTCCAATGCTGTTGCCGTCACTACCCAACACGTGGCGAGTACCAGTCAGGGAGCGCAAAATAAAGGATGGCGCCTCGTCATCTACTTAGTGAAGAACCCACTGTGGCTATTTGGCTGGGTGGGCCTCGTGGGCTCACTGATATTTCAAGCCCTCGCGCTTCACTTTGGACCCCTCGCCACGGTGCAACCCGTTCTGATCGTCGAACTTGTTTTTGCACTCGTTCTGCGACGGGTCTGGCTGAGTCAAGAGATTCGTTTAGCGACCTGGATTGCCGGAGCAGTGACGGTGGTGGGTCTCGTCATTTTTTTGGCGGTCGCGTCGCCCACTGGTTCACCTCACACTCCGAGCCTTCATTCGTGGGTCGTCGCCATGATTGTCGGCGCGCTCGCCATCGCCGTCTTGTCAATTAGTGGCCAATTCGGTTCTCCGTCACGACGCGCTGCTTTACTGGCGACCGCCACCTCCATCAGCTGGGCGCTCGAGGCATGTTTCATCAAGGCAACCACGGATTCGTTTTCACCTTCAGGACTGAGTGGGGCACTTCAACGTTGGCCGATCTACGCCTTCGTGATCTGCGGGATTGCGGGGCTAATACTGGAACAGAGCACACTGCACGTAGGACCACTCAAGATTTCCCTGCCCTTTATTGTGATCCTCGACCCGATAGTGAGCATTGCGTTAGGGGTCGCGCTCTATCGCGAACACTTTGCGACATCAACATTGGGTCTCGCCATTGGCGCCGTGGCATTCGTTTTCACGGCGCTAGCGGTTACGACATTGACGCAAACATCACCCGAGTCCATGGACCGCGACATCCGCGGACTCTGACCTACTTTTTCTTGCTCTTCTTTTTCTTTTTCTTGCTCTTCGGACCGTTCGTCTTCTTGACTGGCTTGTCCGTCCACTGTTGAGCTCCCGACGACATATCCATCGTCGTGATCTGTTGAACACCATGCTCGTCAATGCGCACGTGAATCCGAATCACATCGTCGCGAAACTCAATCTCCTCGTCATTATCTAATCCCTCGTCCTCTTCGGAGTCCGAGTCATCATCGTCGTCGTAAAAGATGAGGTCATCGATTTCGGACTCGTCCACGTCGGACGTCGCACGTGGTTCATCCTCGAGCGTGGCAACGGGGCCATCCACAGCCTGAGCGACGCTGACAGCGGGCGCCGCCGCGGCAACGGGGGCCGGCATCAGAGTCGGCTCATCGATCTCTGCGGGCGTCGGCTCATCGATCTCTGCGAAATTCGCCGTCTTTTTAAGTGTTGGTTCAGGATCTTCAGTCAGCTCAAGCTCAACGGGCGAAAGAGTCTCAGACGCCTCGCGAGTCGCGACGAGCGGTACCGTCGACGGTTCAGGTGGAGAGG
>JANXTQ010000203.1 GCA_025352305.1 Actinomycetes bacterium | reverse complement strand
TCGTCGAAGCTGTACGTCGTCACTCGCGGCGCGCTCGTTCCCGAAATGGTTCGAGCCGACCGGAATATTGAAACGCGCGACCGCTCCGGTTGGTCGGCACACGACAGCGAGAGCGAACCCGGATTCGCGGGATTCAACGCTCAACTGACTCTGCTCGGCACCGTGGTCGGCATCGTGGGCGGCTTCATTGGAGTGGGAATCTTGAAGGGAATTGGTGCCCCGTCGGTTCTCATCACCGCTTCAATAATTTTCCTGGTCGCGACAGTGGCGGGTCTGCGACTTCGCCGGGGAGTGCGCGGGGATCTCTCGACGAGCGTCGATGCTTCGCCCCTCGAACGCGATTTGAACGCTCTTCGACCCCACGGCGACGTGGAAGTCAGTTGGGGACTGGTGGCGACGTCAATCGTGCGATTCGCCGTTGGCTTCGAAACGTTCCTACTGGCGTTCGTGTTGCGCCGTGAAAATGCGTCGGTCGGTCTTTTCGCTGCGGCCCTGATTTTGAGCGCGGTGGGCGCCCTGGCCGGTCTCGGCGTCGTAACCCGAGTACGAAATCGTCTCGCGGAGTCCACGATGCTGAGTATTGCGTTGCTTGGAATCGGCGTGGGCACGCTTATCGCGGCACGATTTGCGTCCAACTACTCCCAAGTCGCGCTCTCGGCGTGGTTGGGTGCCGCCGCGGCAATTGCCCAGCCGAGTTTTGACGCCATTACTCAAAAGAACGTGCCCGAAAGCGCCCAAGGTCGAACCTTCGCGCGCTTCGCGGTGCGCCAACAACTGCTGTGGGTGTTCGGCGCCATCATTCCCGTAGCGATTGCCATGAGTTTTGCGACCGGCGACCTCGCCGTCGCGATCCTGACGCTGACCGCGGGACTGACGTACGCGCTCGGTCGCAAATACGCCCACTAGTTAGCCGAGGCGTTGCTCCAACGCGTTGACTTGGGCGTGCAGCTCGTCGGGCAAGCGATCAGCGAAGATCGCGAAGTGCTCACGAATCTTCGGAATCTCATCGCGCCAGTCGTCACTGTTCACCGTCAACAGTGCATGAACGTCTGCTTCGCTGACGTCTAGTCCGTCGAGGTTGAGTGCGTCACGAGTCGGAACGTAACCAATCGGCGTCGTCACGGCTTCGCCACGACCCGCGGTGCGCTCAAACACCCACTCCAAGACGCGCGAGTTTTCGCCGTAGCCGGGCCACAGCCAGCGACCGTCGTCGGCCTTGCGAAACCAGTTCACGTAGAAGATCTTGGGAAGTTTTGACGGGTCACTCGCCGCACCGACCTTCAGCCAGTGCGCGAAGTAGTCCGCCATGTTGTAACCACAAAAGGGCAGCATCGCAAAAGGGTCCCGCCGCAGATTGCCCACGGCCCCGGCCGCAGCGGCCGTGGTC
Source organism: Actinomycetes bacterium (assembly GCA_025352305.1). GTDB lineage: Bacteria > Actinomycetota > Acidimicrobiia > Acidimicrobiales > RAAP-2 > RAAP-2. The sequence continues at coordinate 7,879 of JANXTQ010000203.1, read as the reverse complement.
TCCGACGACATGATGGAGCCCAGGAAAACGCCGTGCTCCCAGTCAAAGGATTGGAACACCAACGGAATGACACTGGCTCGCCGTCCACCGAAGAGAATTGCGTCAATCGGCACACCTGCGGGGTCTTCCCACTCAGCAGCGATGGCGGGGTCCTGCTCCGCCGGCGCGGTAAAGCGCGCATTGGGGTGAGCGGCCGGAGTTCCGAGGTCCTTCGACCACGCTTGGCCCTTCCAGTCAATGAGTCCCTCGGGAGCGTCGCCCATTCCCTCCCACCACACGTCATCGTCACTCGTCAGCGCCGTGTTGGTAAAGATCGTGTTGGCCTCAACGGAGTACATCGCGTTGGGGTTGGTGTCCATATTGGTTCCCGGAGCGACTCCGAAAAAGCCCGCTTCGGGGTTGATGGCGTAGAGGCGCCCGTCGGGTCCCGGCTTCATCCAACAGATGTCGTCGCCGACGGTCTCCACTTTCCAGCCCGGCAGAGTGGGAACCAACATCGCGAGATTGGTCTTGCCGCACGCGGAGGGAAACGCTCCGCCCACGTAACGCGTCTCACCGGCGGGACTGGTGAGCTTCAGAATCAACATGTGCTCGGCCAGCCAGCCCGCATCGCGCGCCATGGTCGAAGCAATGCGCAAGGCGAAACACTTCTTTCCGAGCAGGGCATTTCCCCCGTAACCCGAACCGTAGGAAATGATTTCGCGAGTTTCGGGAAAATGCACGATGTACTTGTTCGCTGCGTTACAGGGCCACTTGACGTCGCTCTGGCCGGCCTCGAGGGGCATTCCCACTGAGTGCAAGCAGGGAACGAAGTCGCCATTTTCGCCCAGTACCTCGAGGGCACCCTTACCCATGCGCGTCATGATTCGCATCGAAACCGCGACGTACGCCGAGTCGGTGATTTCAACACCGATGTGCGCAATCTTGGATCCGAGGGGTCCCATTGAAAACGGGACTACGTACATCGTGCGACCCTTCATGGAGCCCTTAAAGAGGTCCGTGAGTTTCGCGCGCATGACGTCGGGCTCTTCCCAGTTGTTGGTTGGTCCGGCGTCGATCTCGTTCTTGGAGCAGATGTACGTTCGATCTTCCACGCGCGCGACGTCGCCCGGGTCACTCGCGGCGTAGTAACTGTTCGGGCGCTTTGCTTCAGAAAGTTTGGTGAAGGTGCCGTTGTCCACGAGCAACTGGCACAGTGCGTCGTACTCGTCGGCTGATCCGTCGCACCAGTGGATACGATCAGGTGTAGTGAGCGCGGCAATCTCCTGGACCCAGTCGAGAAGGCGCTTGTTTGTGGTGGGTGTTGTCACTCGGTGTACCTCCGTAATATTCGCGTCGTCCTTCGACGTTTTACTGGCGGGCCAGGGCATTGCCCGCGCGTAACGACCCACCTGTTCCCCAAGGGGAACTCGTGCGGCGCGAGGATGCCGTCTTGGAGCGTATCGCTGCCATAGTGGGGCGACGCACAATTCCGCCGGGCGAGGTCCACGTGGGTGACGACGCCGCGGTGTTGGCGCCCATTGTTGGCGAAACTCTCGTCTCGACCGACGTGGCCGTTTTAGGAGTCCATTTAGACCCCGAACTATTCCCGTTGGAGGATTTGGGCTACAAGGCCGTGGCCTCAGCGGTCTCGGACCTCGCTGCCATGGGCGGACGTCCTCGCGCGGCGGTGGTCGCCGTGAGTTCACCGCCGGGAACGGACCTCGAAGAGCTGCACCGCGGAATTGCCGACGCGGCCGCCATGACTAACTGTCCAATCGTGGGCGGGGACCTGACGCGCGCTCGCGACGTGTCGGTTGCGGTCACCGTGATCGGTGAAACGCCCGGACGCGGCTCCGTTTTGCGCAGCGGCGCTCAGCCGGGCGACACCATTTTGGTCACGGGGCCGCTCGGACGATCCTCCGCCGGATTACGGCGCCGCCGTGGCGGAGCACCGTTGGACGACGCCTTGGTGGTGGCACATCGGCGACCGTGGCCGCGACTCGCCGAAGGTATTGCGGCGCGTCACGCGGAGGTCAACGCCATGATGGATCTCTCGGACGGCTTGGGCTTAGACCTGCACCGATTGGCCAACGCCTCGCGCGTGGGCTTTGTTCTCACGCACTTACCCATTGCCGACGGGGCCACCGAGGATGAAGCACTGGGCGGCGGAGAGGATTACGAGCTAGTCATGACGACGAAGGACCCCGCTCGATTGCAAGCGATTTTTTTCTCTCGAGGCCTACGAGCGCCCATCGAGATTGGCCTCGTGGTTAAAGATGTGACGACGAGGACCTGGCGCGGTGAGCCCTTAGACGCACTCGGCTGGCAACACGAACTCTAAAAAGCCCTCGGGGCTCAGGAGGCGCTAGAGGCCGTGCGACGTGGTGGCTTGGTGATCTTGCCGGAGCGCAAACAGCCGGTGCACACGTTGACGCGCACGGCGCTGCCACCAACGAGGGCGCGCACGCGCTGAATGTTCGGATTCCAGCGACGCTTGGTGCGACGGTGAGAGTGCGAGACGTTCATGCCGAAGCTGGGCTTCTTGCCGCAGATTTCGCAGACGGATGCCATGTGAACAGTCTCCTTAGTAGTCAACGCATCGGCGCCCTAGCGCCGTGTTGAACCGAGGGACCATTGTAGCATCGAGTCCAATGTCCGCTACCACGACGCTGAGTGCTGCCGATCTTCGTGCGGTCGTGGTGACCTACGCCGAGTTGCTGCGTAGCCACAAAGAGGTCATCAACCGCCTGAATGTCTATCCGGTTCCCGATGGAGACACCGGAACCAATATGACCTTAACGATTGAATCCGTGGTCGCCGAACTGGACGAAACGGGCGCCGACCCGTCCATGGAAGAGGTCTGCAAGGCCGTTGCTCACGGGTCGCTGATGGGTGCGCGAGGCAACTCCGGCGTCATCTTGAGCCAACTGCTTCGGGGCCTCGTAGAAAAGTTCAAGACCTGTGTGGAGATAACGCCGGGGTTACTCACCGAAGCGCTCGCTCACGCCGACGACCTCGCGCGTCAAGCGGTTGTACGTCCTATTGAAGGCACAATTTTGTCGGTTGCTCGCGCCGCGGCGCAGGGTGCGCGCGCCGCGACGGGTTCGCTCGAGGACATTGTGCGCGGTGCGCGTAGCGCCGCCGCGACCGCACTGGCCTATACGCCCGAGCAGTTGCCCGTTCTCAAACAGGCCGGAGTCGTGGACTCAGGTGGCAGCGGACTGCTGTTGTTGCTCGACGCAATGTGCAACGTCGTGAGTGACGATCCGCTGCCAGAGCCTCCCGAGCTCGAGGGCATCGTCGTTCTCGCTCACGAGCTTCCCCGTGAGCACGGTGAGGGCAACATTGCTGATCTGCGCTACGAGGTCATGTATCTGCTCGAAGCGGACGATCACAAGATCCACGCCTTCAAAGAAGTCTGGGCGGGAATCGGCGACTCCATTGTGGTCGTCGGCGGCGACGGAATTTTTAACTGCCACATTCACACCGACGACATTGGTGCATCCATCGAGGCCGCTCTCGACGCGGGTCGACCGCGAGAGATCCGTGTCACCGACCTCAGCGAACAGGTCATTGAAGAGCGATGGGTTCGTGAAGGTGCGGTGGAACAGGAGTCGCACGTTGACAACGAGCCCGCACCGCCGACCGCCATTGTCGCCGTTGTGGTCGGAGACGGCGTCGGACGTATCTTTCGCTCGCTCGGCGTACGCACGTTGGTCAAGGGCGGCCAATCAATGAACCCGTCGACCGCTGAACTCGTCGAAGCGGCGATTGCCACCGGTTCTAAAGAAGTCGTCATCTTGCCGAACAACAAGAACATTCGTCCGGTGGCCGAACAGGTCGCCACGTTGGTCGACTTTCCCGTGTCGGTGGTGCCGACTAACTCCATTGTCGAAGGCTTCGCGGCGCTGTTGGCCTATGACCCCGACGCCAGCGCCCTCGACAACCAGCGCGAGATGGCCGAGTCGGCCGCTCGCGTTGTAGCCGGCGAAGTCACCCAGGCGGTGCGCGACACCGGTACCGACGCCGGCGACGTGCACGTGGGCGACTGGATTGGACTTTCCTCCAAGGGCGTCCTCGCCATTGCAGACTCAATTGCGGTCGCAGCCAACCGCTTGCTCGAAGTGCTGATTGAGCCGGAGCACGAACTGATCACGATCATTGAGGGCGAAGACGCCAATCCCGCCAACACGCGGCGCATCACGGAGTTTGTGGCGGAATTTTTCCCCACCATGGCCGTTGAGGTTCACCACGGCGGCCAACCGTTGTATCCGTACCTCTTCGGAATCGAGTAACTAACGCCCCCGCGACGACTGCAGCAGTTGGCTCAGATTGAAGTTCATACGCTTCGACGAGTCGGCGAGAAGCGCGCCGGCGCCCTCGATCAGATGGGCATTACTAACGTCTTCGACCTGCTCACGACGTACCCGCGTCGCTACGTCGATCGCACGAAGCGCGTTGATCTCAGTGACCTCACGGTGGGCGAGGAGGTGGCGATTTTTGCCGAGGTCGCGACGGTTTCGACGCGGCGCACTCGCCAAGGTCGTTCCCTCGTCGAGATCATCGTTCGTGACGACGGCGGATCGCTCAAAGTTGTGTTCTTTAATCAGCCGTGGCGCGCTCGTCAGTTGGTCGTGGGCACGCAGGCGTTATTTTTCGCGACGGTCGCTGAGTACCGCGGCCAACGTCAAATGACCAATCCCGTCGTGGACGTCCTCATTGGCGCGAACGGGCAAGAACGCGACCCCGCTCGCGTGGGTCGCGTGGTTCCGATTTATCCGGCGTCGGGTAAGGCTGGGCTCACGAGTTGGGATCTCGGCGGATTTATTGAAGAGTCTTTGGAACGAGCGGGGGAGTTCTTTGATCCGCTGAGCGAGTCGGTTCGTAGTTCACTGGCGCTCATTGATCGAACCGCGGCGTTTCGCTCCGTTCATCTTCCCGAACAGTGGGGCGATCAAGACAGCGCGCGTCGCCGGCTCGTGTTTGACGAGTTTCTTCGTCTCCAAGTTCTCCTGGTGTTGCGCCGACGACGACTAGAAGAGACGTCGGCGGGCGTTTCTCACCCAGCGCGCGCCAGCGACCTCGACGTGCAGCGCGGCGCAGCGAGCGAACTCACCCACTCGTTAGTTGAGAGTTACTTACGCGAAAACCACTTCACGTTGACCGGCGCGCAGCGGCGCGTGATCACCGAGATTTTTGGCGACCTGGCGAACGTGTTGCCCATGCATCGACTGCTTCAGGGTGACGTTGGCTCGGGCAAGACCACCGTTGCGCTCTGTGCGATGTTGGCCGTGAACGAGGGGGGCCGCCAAGCCGCGCTCATGGCTCCAACGGAAGTACTCGCCGAACAACATCTGAGCGCTCTTCGCCGAGACGTGGCTCATCTCACGGTGAGCGATGAGCGCGTGCTCGGTGCCACGAGACCGCTACGTGTCGAACTGTTGAGCGGTCGACTGCGAGCTAAGGCGCGTGAAGAAGTGCTGGCCGCTCTTCACAGCGGCGCCGTCGACATCGTGGTCGGCACGCACGCTCTGTTAACCAACGACGTGCGCTTTAGCGCGCTCGGCCTCGTGGTCATTGATGAACAGCACCGCTTTGGCGTGGAGCAGCGCGCGATGCTGCGCGATAAAGGACGCGAGCATTCGAACGAAGGCGCGGACCCGGACCTATTGGTCATGACCGCCACGCCGATTCCGCGCACCGCCGCCATGGTGATATTCGGCGATCTCGATCTCTCCGTGTTGGACGAAATGCCCGTGGGTCGCCAACCCATTACGACTAAGTGGCTCGCGAACGATCCGACAGAAGCATGGTCGTTGATCCGTGACGTCGTTGCCGGCGGGCACCAAGCGTTCGTCGTCTGTCCCTTGGTGGACGAGTCCGAACGAATTCAGGCCACCAGCGCGGTCGCCGAAGCTGAGCGTCTTCGACTCACTCATCTGGCGGGCCTGCGCGTTGGTCTGCTGCACGGCCAGATGCGCGGCGAAGAAAAAGATGCCGTGATGGACCAGTTTCGTAGCGGCGACATCGACGTTCTGGTGGCGACGGTCGTCATTGAAGTGGGTGTTGACGTGCCGAACGCGACCGTCATGGTCATTGAAGACGCGTGGCGCTTCGGACTTGCCCAGCTACATCAACTTCGCGGGCGCGTTGGTCGAGGTGGCGGAGAGAGTTTCTGTTTCTTGCTCGGTGACGCCCCGACGAGTGACGCCGAGCGACGACTCTCGGCCATTGAAGCCAGCACCGACGGATTCGCCCTGGCCGAAGTGGACTTAGAACTTCGTGGCGAGGGCACAATCTTGGGCGCGCGTCAACGGGGGCGCAGCGATCTTCGCCTCGCGAGTCTTCGTCGAGACGCAGAACTTCTCGACGCCGCTCGCATCGTGGCGAGCCAGATGGTCCACGAGAGCGAACTAACTGAGGAGTTCGTCGACGAGTTGCGACTGTTTATTGATGAGGAAGAAGCGGGCTTTCTCTTCAAGTCCTAGGCGCCTCGTCGCCTACGCTGAGTTCATGCGAGTTGTTGGTGGTCAGGCTCGAGGGCGACTACTGAAGGCAAAACTCCCGGCGAGTGTTCGTCCGACGACCGATATGGCGCGCGAGGCAATTTTCTCCATGCTGGAGTCACGCGGGGGAGTCACGGACCTCGTGGTGGCCGATCTGTACTGCGGCAGCGGCGCCATGGGCATTGAAGCTCTCAGTCGTGGCGCGGCGGAGGTTTACTTTGTCGACAGTGATCCGCACTGTCTGAGCGCCGCTCGATTGAACCTCGAACCCTTGAAGTTAGGGGGAACTGCTCACTTCATTCGCGCCAGTTTGCCCGTGTGGAGCGCTCCCAGTGAGCTCGATCTGGTTCTGGCCGATCCGCCCTACGGCGACTTAAACGTTGCGCAGTTGCTGAGTGAGCTCGCTGCGACGCGGGCGATTATTGAAAATGACCGATTCGCCGAGGCGCCAGATGGCTGGCAGGTCACCAAAGAGAAGCGATACGGCACTACGCTCGTAACGATGCTGGAGCGGGACCGGGAGGTCGAAGCATGACCGTAGGGCTGATTCCGGGTTCATTTGACCCGTTTCACAACGGTCACCTAGAAGTCGTGGAACGCGCCGCGTTGATCTTTGACGAGATTGTCGTGGCCGCTATTCGTAATCCGCAAAAATCTGAGGCGCTCTTTGACCTCGATGAACGCCGCGTGATGATCAGCGAGTCCTGCGCGCATTTGGCCAAGGTCACGATCGTGTCAATCTCCAAACTGCTGGTGGACGTGGCACGTGACGTCAACGCCACCGCGATTGTGAAGGGTCTTCGAGCGGTCTCGGACTTTGAAAGCGAACTCCAGATGGCTCAGATGAACCGGTCGCTATCGGGCGTGGAGACTCTGTTTATTCCGTCGAGTTCCTCACACAGCTTCATTTCCAGTCGACTGTTGCGCGAAGTAGCGCGCTACGGCGGCGACGTGGCTCCCTTTGTGCCGCCGGTCGTGGCCGCGCAGTTGGCGATCAAATACCCGAAGGTGCCGTCATGACCGGATACGACGGCTACGACAACTTTGACACCTTCGACGAGGTGCCCTTTTCTGCGGGGCCCCCGGTGGGCGCCCACGCCAGCCACGACTTAGAGAGCTGGCTGCGCATGGCCATTGACCTGGTCCAACAGGCCAAATCAATGCCGCTGTCGGCGAGCGTGTTGGTCTCGCGCGATGAACTGCTCGACATTCTTGAAACGGCGATCCACCAGATTCCCGAAGAGATTCGTGAAGCGCGCTGGGCGCTGCGCGATCGTGAAGAGCTCATGGTCGCTGAAATTCGCAAGGCCGAACAACTCATGGACCGCGTACGGGCCGAAGCCGCGCGAATGGTGGATAAGACCGAAATAGTTCGAAACGCCCGCGTGGCG
>JANXTQ010000150.1 GCA_025352305.1 Actinomycetes bacterium | reverse complement strand
GTGCGCCCGCTTGAGCGGAGTCCAGCCGGCGCCGAGGTCGACGGCCTCGGTACCGGGATCGGGCAGCAGCGCGCCGTATCGCCATATTGACGAGGGACCCGCGGAGATGGACTCGTGAGTCACGACTCCTCGTGCACGCTCGAGGTCGTACTCCACCTCGAGGGGACCAAAGCAGAGTTCACAAACGTACAGCGCCTCCAGCGGGTAGCGGGTAGCGCACTCTCGGCACTTAAGACCAATAGAAAAACTCATAACTCCCTTTTCATCGCACGGGCTTTGGCACCTGGTGTGATGAGCGGGTCGCTCGTGGATCACACTGGTTGCCGCGACTTCACAGGGCCCGTCCCTCAGTCGCTCTTGATGTTGGGTCAATTCTTATTCGTACGACCTGTGCGTGTCAATAGCGCGACCTCGCGGCGCCCCCTAGCCTTGTGCCGTGAGCTTCAGCGACGTTCCGTGGACCCTGAGTATTGACGACTTCCACGCCGAACGGGTCCTCGGCGCCAAGGCCGACGAGACCATCAGCGTGGTGGTCTCAGCCCAAAACGAATCACTGACTATTGGTGGCGTTCTGGACGCGGTGCGCAACTTTCGACCCGAAGGTGTCAGCTTCGTCGACGAACTAATTGTCGTGAACGACCATTCCAGCGACGATACGGCGACCGTGGCGGAGCGCCACGGTGCGCGAGTCATTGAACTCAGCGGACCCTCGGGCAAAGGTGAGGCCATGGCCTGCGGCCTCGCGGCGTCACACGGCTCGATCGTCGTGTTTTTAGATGCCGACGTGACCAATACGACCATGGAGTTCGTTCCGCGGCTCGTTCAACCGTTGCTCGACAACCCCACGATTCAACTGGTCAAGGCGTACTACGAGCGGCCGTTACTCAATATGCCGAGCGGCGGCGGACGGGTGACGGAACTCGCGGCTCGTCCGATCCTCGCGCTGCTGTTTCCCGGACTGGGAGAGATCCGCCAACCCCTCGCTGGCGAAAGTGCTGGACGCCGAGAGTTATTTGAGAAAACGGAGTTCGAATCTGCCTACGGCGTGGAGATTGCGCTGCTGATTGACGTGGCGCGAACCTACGGGGTCCACACCATTGCTCAGGTCGATCTCGGAGTTCGCCGACACCGAAACCGGCCCATTGAAGAGTTGCGCCCCATGTCCGTTGAGGTGCTTCGCGCCGCGCTCGAGCGTTACGGAGTCAAATTTCCCATCGCCGACTAACCGTGGCTGATGTCGGGACCCAAGATGACAATCACGTCATCAATGTTGTAGCCGGGAACACCGGTGAATTTCTTTAACTGTTGAACGGCGGCCTGAGAAACGTTGAGTTCGCTCGCGATCTTGCGAGCGGCCCACTGAAAACCAAGTCGGTAGTAAATAACCGTTGCGCTCACGGACTGCGGAGATTGAATCTGCTGAAGGACGCCCCACGCCTTTACCTGAAGTTGCGACGTGATCGTTCGTGCCAGCCCGGACATTGACGTTCCGTTGGCCACTTGAACTTTGACCTGACCGCGCGGAACGGTCGTCTGCGTGTGACCGCCCAAGGTAGTCGTCGTGACCGACGGCAGTGTCGTGACGGCGTGGCCATTAACGGACACCGGGTTCACGTAGTGAAACACCGCCACCAGCGAAATGATGAAGGCGACAAGGAGCCCAATTGCTACCTGGGGGGTGGGTTGATAGTGCGAACCGGGATGGTGGACGTCGACGTGAGAATCATCTTCAAAGAACTCGTCACTCATCGCAACAAGCCTAGGTCGCCTCGAATGCCGCAGGGAGCCCGATCACCGCGTTCATTCGCCGCGCTTGACCAAACGCTGCGTTCTCACCAATGTTCCCAGCAATGGTCAACTTTCAAGATTTTCACTATTCCTCGGCCCCGTGAGCCGAGGGTTGCCAAGACTGCCCTAACCTCGGTGACCATTGCCGGTGTGGCGCAGGGGTAGCGCAGGCGATTTGTAATCGTCAGGTCGTGAGTTCGAATCTCACCACCGGCTCCACAACATAGGGAGAGTTGATGGTCTGTAGTAGCTGCAGTTCTGAGCTCGACTCCGAT
>JANXTQ010000109.1 GCA_025352305.1 Actinomycetes bacterium | reverse complement strand
ATCTCATTGATACTCACGGGACGACCCTTCGCAACGTCGAACTGCCCGCCGCGCTCGCCGCGGGGTATTTGCGACGCCGGCGAGACGGTTTCGTTGTTCTTGTGGACTACGGACCTGAGATCGGTCGCGCGCTACTGCACTATGAATTGAGTGGCACCCTTGCCGAGATTTACCGCACGCGCAACCTCATGGGAGATGTGGTTCTTTCCGAGGACGGCGAGACAGTTGCGTGGCTCGAATGGTCTAGCGACTCAATGCCGTGGGAAAGTGCCCGACTGGCCATTAGTTCGTTCGCGAAGTCGCTGGATCCGCGCTTTGTCAACAGTGGAGACACGGCGGCGTCGCAGCCAACATTCGTCGGACGGGACCTCTACTTCTCGCTCGAAGTTGATGAGTGGACCGTCCCGTCGCGACTAAGGGGACCGGAGTTCGGCGAGGTCAGCACTCTTGACGCGCCGATGGCTGAGTACCGCTCAGATTGGTGTTTTGGACGTCAGTGGACCGCGGGAGTGAGCGACGGCGTTCTCATGTGTTCGGTCCGTGAGTCGCTCAGCCACGTGACGTGGCTGCGAGAGAAGCGCCCCAGTGTCGAGTTGGCTGACTCTCCGGAGTACATATACGAAATTTGCTCGAGCCCTGACGGCGTTGTTGCCCTCGTCTCGACGGCGCAAGAAAGTGGTGCGCTGTGGAGTTTTTCTGAAACGTCTATGAAGTGGACCAGTCGCGAGTTCTCGCCGCCGCGCGGCACAACGTCGAGTGCGACTCATCGACGAACGAATAGTGGTGTGCCCTTCATTTGGCGCGCACCGCCCGCGAAGGCGAGCGAGGTGTCCTCGCTCGGACTTACGGGCGTGGTCGTCACCGCTCACGGCGGACCTACCGGGTATTCATCAATGGGATATGACCCTTTTTTTGAACTCTTAACGCGCTGTGGACTGGCCGTAGCGAGCGTCAACTACCGCGGCTCATCGAGCTACGGTCGCAGTTATCGCCGTGCACTTAATTCGCACTGGGCTGAAGCGGATGTTCACGACGTGGAGTCGGTCATTGAGTATCTCGTCAGTAGCGGCGACGTTGATCCATCGCGGGTGTTCGTGCGTGGAACGAGCGCGGGGGCGCTCAGTGCGCTGCTGGCATCGTGCAACGAACGCGTGTGTGGCGTGGTGGCGATTGGTTCTGTTACCGATCTGCGCTTCCTAGCGACTCACACACTTGAATTTGAGACTTCGTATGTTTCAACATTGCTCGGATCGGCACTGTTCGACGATCAGAAGTATCAACAACGTTCACCGCTGCAGCGAGTCGACGAACTCTGTTCACGTGCTCTGTTGATTCACGGTGACCGTGACGAGGTGTCACCAATTGAGCCCGTACAGCGCCTCGCCGCGGCGTGGGCCGAACGCTCATCTCAGGTTGAACTGATCGTGATGAGCGGAGAGGGCCACTCCTTTCGCCAGCCGGCGAACCAACTGCGAGCAATACAACGGGAGTTGGAGTTCTACCAAGACGCCTAGACCACCTATTTGGGGCGTCGTCATTAGGCTCGGCGCCAGTGTTCGTAACTCTGAGGTCCTGTCGCGACATCGCAACGCGGTGGTGGGGATCACTCGCACCTTTGACCAGTGACGCGTGGCTCTACGGAGGCTCAGCCGTGGTGGCGTTCGTCATGGGACTGGTGTCACGTGAAGCAGCGCAGTGGCATTGGGGCTATTTGGCGGCCGGACCATTCGCGATCGCGGCGATCTTGGCGCTACTCGGTGGTCGCTCAATCTCCGTTGTCAAGCAGCGCTGGCGCCTGCTGCTGATTGGTTGCACGTTCGTTGGCGTGGTGGCCATTCCACTAACCCTCGAGATTCATTGGCGCCAGGCCCAACCGGAGGTCGCGGTGATTGGCCGTTCGGGCGGCGAGCTCGGTAGTGGCCAAAATCCCTATCGCGTGGTGTGTCACCACGGGCACTGCATCCGACTCATTAAGGGCGTTCCGGCCTACGAGTCGTTTTTTCCCTACTTTCCCGCCATGGCGGTATTTGGATTTCCGTCGGCGGTGACACACCAAGAAACGGGACTGTCGGACGCGCGAATCGTCATGTCGGTTTTTACGAGTCTGCTGATGATCTTTGCGCTCTTGCTGCTTCGCGCACCACCCGAGCGAAAGATCCGAGTGGCGCAGGTGCTCGTGCTGTTGCCGACGGGTTCGCTGTTCTTAGCGACCGGTGGCGACGACATGCCGATTTTGGCGCTCTGTTTGCTCGCACTGGTAGCGCTGCAGCGAAATAAACCGTGGAGCACCGGACTCGTACTTGGCGTCGCGGGCGCGATGAAACTCACGGCGTGGCCTTTTGCCCTCGCGGTCATGGCCGTGTCGCGTGACGAACTCGGGCGTCGCAGTTGGCAGCGCGTCGCGGCGGCAATGGGAGCAGTTCTGTTAGCGGTCATTGCGCCCTTCGCCGTGCGCAATCCCGGCGCGTTCGTCAGCAACGTTCTGGCCTTTCCACTCGGATTGGCGGGAGTACAGTCGCCGGCCGCGAGCCCATTGCCGGGTCACCTGCTGACGGCGTGGTGGCCCCCACTACGACACGTACTGTTGCCCGGCGTATTCGTAGTCGGTGGGTACTTTGTGCTGCGCTACATTCGTCGCAACTGGCCGCTCGATATATCTCGGGGACTTCGAATTCTCGCGGTCGTAATGACGGTCGTTATTGCTTCGGCGTCGGCGACACGCCTGGGCTACTTGATCTACCCGCTCAACTTTTGGTTGTGGGCCTGGGTTCTCGATGCGCCCCGTACGTCAAGCGAGAGAGTCCTTTTGTTGGAGGTAGACCGTCCAGTTTGTTGAGCCGGAGCGGTGGGCCGTGATACTCACACCAACCACCCAAAAGAACGTGTCCGTGCCCGCCTTAGAAAATAGGTACTGCTCCTGGCCGGTGCGCGGAGCGGGTCCGCGCGAAAAGAGCGACCAACCGCGAGCTAGAAGTTGGTCGCGGTAAAAACCGAGTACCTCGCCTTGGCGATGAGTGGAACTAAGAGTCCGAGAACAGTCGTAGGAACTTTGACTGTGATGATTCACCGGTGCGAGGGCTCGCGTGTCGAGCGGCACTAAAAAGGCCGAGCGAATATCGCTCGGGGGATTGCCGTTGATGTAGCAACCGGAAAATAGGTGTGCGTGCTCATTGACTCCCAGTCCACCCACCACGACCACCGTGGACTGAGTGGGGGCCGTCGCCGTATCAAAAATGGTATTGATCGCAATGAATACAACGAGCATCAACATGGCAATCACCAACACGCTCGCCGCCGGACGAATGGACGTCGTGGTGGTAAGCGGGGCCCGCGCCACGTCGGCGCTACTTCGTGGCTCGTTGGTGGTGTCGTCGCTTATGTTCATGACCACCCCATGTGATCAATGGGTCCATGTCCGGCACCGAGGTTCCAATCGGCAGCACCGCGAAGCGCTCGTTGAACAAAATCCTTGGCAAACGTCACTGCCTCGCTGACCTCGTCACCGAGCGCCAAACGGGCCGCGCACGCGGCCGCGAATGAACAGCCCGTGCCGTGGTCGTTGCGCGTCACAATACGCTCAGCGTCTAGGACGATGACGAAGTTGGCGCTCACGAAAACATCGGGGGCACGTTCTTCGCGGTCAGTGTCCGAACTGAAATGTCCGCCCTTGACCACGACGGCACGAGCGCCGAAAGCTAAAATTGATTGTGCGACGAGCACCATATCTTCGACCGATCGCAGTTCGAGAACGTTGACGTCGGCCAATACGGCGGCTTCGCGCAGATTTGGCGTGGCGAGAGTCGCAAACGGCAACAACGCTTCGCGGTAGGCGCGAACGCCACTCGGCTCCATGAGTGGGTGCCCGGAGGAACTGACGAGAACCGGATCGACCACGAGGTGTGTGAAGCGACCTTCGCGGGCCAGCTCGGCGACGACGTCGACCGTGTGGGCACGAGCCAACATGCCGGTCTTGACTGCGGCCGTTGCAATGTCGTCCGTCACGGCTTCGACCTGCGCGCGCACCATTTCGGCCTCAAGGGCACACACGGCTCGCACCTCGTAGGTGTTTTGAGCGGTGATCGCGGTGATGGCGGCGAGACCGTGAACTCCGAGGGCGGCAAACGTACGCAGGTCCGCTTCAATGCCGGCACCACCGCCTGAATCGGATCCGGCAATCGTCAGTACGGCGACCGGTTGCACCACCTCAGCCTAACGGTGCAAAAGTTTGCTCAAAGTACGATGGAGCGGTGAGCGAACCCCTCGTCATTGGCACGCTCAGTTCGCCGTCGCGCCTCGTCATTGGTACCGGGGGAATGAGAACACTGGATGCTTTGCGTGGCGCGCTCGTTGCCTCTGAGGCGACGGTCGCTACGGTTGCGCTGCGACGAGTATCGCCGGACGTGGATGGTTCGATCTACGACCTCGTGAGCGAGCTCGGATTCGATCTGTTGCCAAACACGGCGGGTTGTTACAGCGAACAAGAAGCGCTCAAGACGGCCGAACTGTCGCGAGAAGCATTCGGCACCGCACGAATCAAACTTGAAGTCATCGGCGACGAACGCACGTTGTTGCCCGACGTGGTCGCCACGTTGGCCGCCGCGCGAGAACTCGTTCGCCGGGACTTTGAAGTTTGGGTCTACACAAATGATGATCTGGTGGTCGCCCAACGACTCGAGCAAACGGGTTGCGTAGCGGTGATGCCGCTCGGTTCACCCATTGGTTCCGGTCTCGGTATTCGTAATGCCCACGCCATCTCATTGATATGCGAGAAGTTGAGCGTGCCGGTGTTGCTGGATGCGGGGATTGGAACCGCGTCGGACGCAGCGTTGGCAATGGAACTTGGATGTGACGGCGTCTTGGCGGCCTCGGCGATCAATCGCGCACTCGATCCGCAACTCATGGCGGCGGCGATCCGCGACGCAGTGCGCGCGGGAGATGCAGCGCGTCGAGCCGGAAGAATCGCCCCGCGGCTCTATGCGCAGGCGTCAACGAGCCACGTGGGTTTAGCGCACCTGGCACTGGAATAAATACCCCTTGTAAACAGGGGCTACGGGTCCTACATTGCTCGTACGCGATCTTCGCGTGAACACCTTTGTCGGGAGGACGTTCAAAATGAGCGCAGCAGTTGCATCAGGATTTAGCGGACCCACGGTTTGTCGACTCACGAACGTGACCTATCGCCAACTGGACTACTGGGCCCGTACCGAGCTCGTTACTCCCTCCGTGACGGCTGCTACCGGCAGCGGTTCAAAGCGTCGATACTCCTACGCCGACCTCGTAGAAGTGAAAGTCATTAAATCTCTCCTCGACGCCGGGGTTTCTCTCTCACGTACGCGTCAAGCAGTTGACTGCTTGCGCGAGTCACTGGGAGCAGATCTCGGTTCGGCGAGTCTGATTCTCAGTGGCACCAAGACCGTCATGGCGCACTCCAACGGCGAGATCGTGGACCTACTGCGCGGGGGACAGGGCGTCTTTAACGTCGTGCCGCTGGCGGGCGTGGTCGCCGAACTCGACGACACGTTGCGTGACCAGATGATCGCGGCCGGCCTGCCCCAGATTGACGTCGAGATCTCGAGCGCCGTCAGCGCTTAGTTCACTAGTGGTCCTGACCTCAGTGAGGTGGCGTTTAGGGTAGGAGGCGATGAGCGACGATCGCCGGCCCTTTCTCTACGATGTTCACGTTGAATTGGGCGCCAAAATTGTCCCCTTCGGTGGGTGGGCAATGCCTCTTCAGTATGAATCGGGCACCCTCGCCGAGCACCTCTTGTGTCGTAGCGACGCCGTGGTTTTTGACGTCAGCCACCTCGGCACCGTACGGGTAGTTGGCGACGTTTTTGACGATCTGCAGCACTCGTTTTCTAACGACCTGCGCCGAGTTAGCTCCGGTCGAGCTCAGTACACGCATCTGCTCAATAACGCCGGCGGCGTAGACGACGACATCATCGTGTGGTGGATGTCCGAGCACGAGTTCGACGTGATGCCCAATGCGTCTAACACCGCTCGCGTGCTGGGCGCGGTGGGCGGAACCGACGTCACCCACGAACGCTGCGTTTTAGCGGTCCAGGGTCCCAACGCGCGTAGCGCCGTCGCGAGCTTTCGGCCCGACTGGGCCAGCGTCGGACGTTTTCACGTTCAGAGTTTTGATTTCAACGGAGTCCAGGTTCGTGTGGGCGGAACGGGCTACACCGGCGAGGACGGAATCGAGATCGCGGTTCCCAACGAAGTAGCGGAGTCGGTTCTGCGCGCGCTCATTGGTGCCGGAGTTCATCCCGCGGGACTGGGGGCGCGAGACACGCTGCGTCTCGAGGCCGCACTGCCGCTTCACGGACACGAACTGTCATCGTCGATAACGCCGCTCGAAGCGCGTCTCGGCTGGGTGGTGGGCTGGGATAAAGAGCATTTCGTTGGCCGCGACGCGCTGGACGAGCAACGAAAGTCGGGCCCGTCGAGACTGCTGAGCGCCATCAGCGCCGACGGCAGAAATCCGCTTCGAGAAGGATCCCAGGTGCTGATCGGCAACGAACCAGCCGGCACCTTGAGCTCGGGCAACTACTCACCAATCCTGCAGCGCGGAATTGGATTGGGGTTACTGCAGGGCGATATCGAGCTGGGAACGCCGGTCACCGTGCAACAACGTGGGCGCGACATCTCCGCTTCGGTGGTGGCTGCGCCCTTTGTCAGAAAGGTCAAGTGAGGTGCCTGATTACATCCCCCATACCGCCACCGAGACCGAGGAGATGCTCAGTTTTCTTGGTCTGAGTTCGCTCGAGAGTCTCTTTGACCACGTGCCGAGCGCCATCAAGCTGGCCGGTGGATTGACGCTGGAGAGTGGGAAATCGGAACCGGACGTTGCCGCTGACTTTGCGCGCCTGACGCGAGCGAACCTCGCAACGACGGAACGACTGATCTGTTTCGCTGGCGCCGGAGCGTACGACCACGAGGTTCCCGCAGTTGTTAAGGCCCTCTCGTCACGTTCGGAGTTCGTCACTGCCTATACGCCGTATCAACCCGAGGTGGCTCAGGGGATTTTGCAGGCGATATTTGAGTACCAAACCATGATTTCGCGACTGAGCGGACTGCCGATTGCGAACGCGTCTCTTTACGACGGTGCCACGGCGCTCGTCGAAGCCGTCAACATGGCCGTAGGCGCGACGGGTCGCCAAAAGCTCCTCATCTCGGCGGGCGTTCATCCGCACTGGCGTGCCGTGGTCAAGACGTTCGCCGCGGGCACGGGTCACGTCGTGGTCGAGGTTCCCCTCGTCAATGGCGTGACGGACTGGACAGCGGTGCGACGTGACGATGTGGGTGCCGTCGTCGCGGCGTATCCGAACTATTTGGGCGTCTTAGAAGACATGCATGGCGCGAAGGCCTTGGCCAGCGAGTGCGATGCGTTGTTCATTCTCGGATGCGATCCGGTTGCCGCGAGCGTTCTTAAAACCGCGGGCCAATGGGGCGCGGACGTCATGGTCGGTGAAGGTCAGCCCTTTGGCACGCCACTCGCCTTCGGGGGACCGTACCTCGGTCTGTTCGCCTGTACCGATGCCCAACTACGCCGCTTGCCAGGACGCCTCGTTGGTCAAACTGTCGACACGAAAGATCGACGCGCGTTTGTCACGACGCTGCGCGCTCGAGAGCAGGACATCCGTCGAGAAAAGGCCACGTCGAATGTCTGTACTAACCAAACCCTCATGGCCGTGACCGCCGCGGTGCAGCTGGGATGGCTCGGAACCCAGGGCCTGCGCGAAGTTGCGACGCGCTGCGCACAAGGTGCGCACTACGCCTTTGATCAACTCGTGGGAATCGACGGCGTCGACGCCGTGAGCAGCGCTCCTTTTTTCCGCGAGTTCGCACTCGTCACGAAGCGAGAAGCGAACGTCGTGCTTGATCGCCTCGTGGACGAGGGATTCTTTGGGGGCTTGGCGATCAGCCAACTCACTGGGGGACCTGATCCGTCACTCGGTGACGATCAAATAGATCGATCAGTGGTAATCACCGTGACGGAAAAAAGAACGAAGAGCGAGATCGATCAGTTCGTCGCCGCTTTTGCTAAGGCGGTGAGCTAATGGTTGCACGAATTGCTCCTGGAGGACGGGCCAGTTCCGCTCCGTTGCTCGGCACCGACACCGAACCCACGATTTTTGAAATGTCCTCACCGGGCCGATCTGCGTTTCAACTTCGCAGCACCTTCGTACCAGCGACCCCACTCACTGAGTTGATTGCGACCGAGCATCTTGGTGATCACGTCATTGATATTGCCGAAGTTTCGGAGCGCGACCTCGTCGCGCACTTCACTCGACTGTCTCATCGACAGTTCTCGGTGGACTTGGGTGCGTACCCATTGGGATCGTGCACCATGAAGTACAACCCGAAGTTCTGTGACGCGGTGGCGGCCGACGCCGGTTTCAATTCGGTTCACCCCGCAGCACCAGCGGCGCTCAGTCAGGGATGGCTCGAACTGATGGTGACCCTCGAGACCAAGCTTTGTGAGATCACGGGCATGGCGGCCGCCACACTTCAGCCAGCGGCGGGTGCCGCGGGCGAACTGACGGGCCTGTTACTCATGCGGGCGTATCACGAGGCCAACGGACAGGTGCGTAGTCGAGTCATTATTCCGGACTCCGCTCACGGCACCAATCCAGCGTCGGTGACTCTTGGTGGTTACGAGGTCACGACCATTCCTTCGGACGAACGAGGTCTCGTGGACCTCGCTGCGCTAAAGGCAGCTCTTGGTCCCGACGTTGCGGGAATCATGTTGACTAATCCCAATACGGTCGGACTTTTCGAAGAAGAGATCACCGAGATTGCCGCTGCGGTGCACGAAGTGGGCGGACTGCTCTACTACGACGGCGCCAACTTGAATGCCATTCTCGGAGTGGTGCGACCGGGCGACATGGGTTTCGACATTGTTCACATGAATCTGCACAAGACCTTCGCGACGCCGCACGGTGGTGGTGGGCCCGGCGCCGGGCCGGTCGCGGTGTCATCACGCATTGCGGCGTATCTACCCGGTCCGAAGCCCACCCTTATGGCCGATGGAACATACGACTGGACGACACCGGAGCGATCAATCGGTCGGGTGCACGGTTGGCACGGTAACGCCATGGTGCTCGCACGCGCCCTCGCCTATATCAACGTTCACGGCGGCGATGGACTGACTCGCGTGGCGCAGTACGCAGTACTCAACGCCAACTGGCTACGCGAACGCCTTCGCGACACGCTGCCCGCGGCGTATGACCGCACGTGCATGCACGAATGTGTCTTGACCAGTTCACAGATCAAGGCCGACCATCAGGTGCGCGCGCTCGATATTGCCAAGAGTTTGCTCGAAGAGGGATTTCACGCTCCGACGGTGTACTTTCCGCTCATTGTGGACGAGGCGCTGATGTTTGAGCCCACGGAGACCGAAAGTCCCCAGACCCTCGAGGCCTTGGCGGAGGCGCTCGAACGAATTGCTCAGCGAGCGGCGGAAGATCCCGAAGCGGTTCGCACCTCCCCGCACTCAACACCGGTCACGCGGGTCGACGAAGCCCGAGCGGCCCGTCGTCTCATCGCCACCGAGGACGCAGCGTCACGCAATACGCCGTAATATCGCCAACATGACACTCTCTCCTGATGTTTCAGAGGTTTCCACGCAAATTGATGCCTCGGTCGAAACGGTTTTTGAGTTGGTTTCGGACTTGACCCGCATGGGTGAATGGAGCCCGGAGTGCTACCGCGTGGCGTGGGATGACGGTCACGAAGAAGCGGCCATCGGGGCGACCTTTACGGGATTTAACCGTGTCCAAGATTACGAATGGGAGGCGCCGGGCGAGATAACCGACTTTTCGCGCAACCGCGTCTTTGAGTTTCAAGTGCCGAGAGGATCGCTCATTCCCACGACGTGGCGCTTTGAGTTTGAGTCATCGGGCGAGACAACGGTGCTGCGCGAATCCTTTCACGCACCGATGCTGAACGTGGTGGGCTCGCCGTCTAATTTCCCTGGTCGTTTTGACATGATGCACAACGGGATTGTGGCCACGGTGGCGAGTATCAAGTCCGCGGCCGAAGCATCTAAGTCGTGACTAATTTTCCTGAAACGTCCGAAGCGTTTGTTGAGATTGCCGCTCCCGTCGAACGAGTGTTTGGCCTCGTCGGAGATCTGACTCGGATGGGCGAGTGGAGTCCCGAATGTTTCAAGTTTCAGTGGGAGGACGGTTTCAGTGAAGCAGCCATTGGCGCACACTTTCGCGGTTTTAACCGCGTTGGGGAGAGCGAATGGGAGGAGCCAGGCCAGATTACGAACTTCGAGTTTGGTCGATGCATCGAGTTCCAGGTGCAACAGGAGTCCGAGTGGCCCTCCACCTGGCGTTTTGATTTTGAACCGGTGGGCGCTCACACGCGACTAAGAGAATCCTTCACTGTTCCCGTCATCAACGTTGAAGGCTCGGGCGCCAATTTTGAAGGACGATTCGAAATGTTGCAGCGGGCAATCGAAACCACACTCGCCAATATCAAATCAGCGGTCGAAGCAACTACTGAGTCGTCGAGCGAAGGGTAGTTCCACCGCTAAAAGTGGTGCCGACCGAACGAAAGTATCCGCCCAGGATTTCACGCGGGGCGAGCCTCGTCAGCTCTTCGCTTGGCGAATCAAACAGCTCCAACGTGGCCGTACCCGCGAACACCTCACCGAGTTCGACGTTGGTGCCCGACATGGTGACGACTTCATCGAGCGAATCACGACCGTTGAACTCGAGTGTTGGAAACCAGCGGTGATGAAGCATCGGGTGCCCGTTGACAAAACCGTTCGATGTTCCAACGCCATCTAGCGTGACCGTCGCCTGTGCCAAACGGCGATCGGACGCGGCCAACGTCATTCCAAATCGGCCTCCGGCGCCAAGGCGCGGACCGGCGCGTCCCACGGTGACGGGGCGGGTCTGATGGATGGATCCGAGCTTCTTCGGATATCCCTGCAGGTATCCGCGCACCAGAGCGAAGTCCTTGTCCACCCAAATAAAGACGCAGCGACTGAAAATTTGATCACGGAACTTACAACGAACGACCACGTAGGCCTCTCGGTACTGGGAACGAACGGGGTCGAGTAACTCTTCCTCATTGTCACCGCAGCTTTGCCAGTCCGCCCAAATGAACGCAACCGCACCCGGGTCGTCGGCGTCATCAACGAGCGATAGTTCCTCGGGCAGCATCTCTCGCACCGCGCTCGGATCGGTGCGGTACTCAACAGTGAGCAAATCGCCGGAGTAGTGCCACGGGGGAGCGGGTAGCAGTGACGCTCGACCACTCGTTGTTCGAGGAAAGGGAACTCCCTTAAGCGTCATGAACTCTCCTTAGTCCAGCCAGCGGTCGGTTGCTCAAACCACACGTGAGCTTGTCCGGTGCCGATGGCGTTTTCGTACTGCGAGTACATGACTCCCGGCGCGACGCAGTTTGCTCCGCCCAGTGCGCCAATCATCATGAGATAGTGCGCGAAGCGGCCCTCGGGTTTGACCTGAGCGAACTGGGGCATCTCGGCGAGAACTTGAGCGTGGTCGCCCCTCGAAAAGGCGTCCAACACTCTCTCGTCTGCTTGGCGAGCGGCCTCGGAGTAGATGTGTGTGATGTCCGCCGCTTCGTGTTGACGTACCGTGCGCAGCGTATGAAAAGTGTGGCTCAGCGCGCCGGACGCCACGAGCACCACGCGTAGATCACTGTCGGCCACGGCGCGCGCCACGACCTCGCCCACGAGTGAAAAGTCACGCGCCTCAGCGGTTTGACAGACCGACAGGGAGATCCACGCTTCATCAGATTGAAGAAAGGGCAAAAGATTGACCGTCGCGTACGTAACGGGCAGATGCTCATTGTCAATGGGTGTAATCCAGCAGTCGTTCGTTTGTTGGGCGATCTCACCAATACGTTCAGCGAGCGAGCGGCTCCCGGGCATGTCGTAGGGCACACTGG
The DNA here is from genome assembly GCA_025352305.1 of Actinomycetes bacterium. Lineage (GTDB taxonomy): Bacteria > Actinomycetota > Acidimicrobiia > Acidimicrobiales > RAAP-2 > RAAP-2. The sequence continues at coordinate 5,873 of JANXTQ010000109.1, read as the reverse complement.
ACATTCCCCGCGGCAACTCTTCGGACGTGAACAGTCCGTGTCGTCGATCCGCCGAGGTCACGACAAACTCGACGGTGCTGAACCAGTGGCTATCAAAGACCACTACGACATCGGGACGAAGTCGATCAAAGACGTCACGACGCAGTTGGTGCAGGCCACTGTGCAGCGTGCTCTCGTGCCCGTTATTGATTTCGCGGCGAATCTCTTCCGGCAGAACAATCGTCGGCACGTGGCTGAGTAGCGCCGCTCCCACAATCTCACCCATGGACGGTGCCCTCCTTAATCTGGAGCGTCTTTAGGTCGGAGTAAAAGTCGAGTGCGTAGTCCCCACCCTCACGGCCAATTCCGGAGATTCCTGCTCCGCCGAAGGGCGCCGTGAGATCACGCACCAAGAAAGTATTAATCCAGATCGTTCCAGCACGTAGAGCCGCACCGAGACGTTGTGCTCGAGACTCGTTGCTCGTGTACACGATTGCCGACAACCCGTACGCAGTGGAGTTGGCCAACTCAATGGCTTCAGCCTCATCCGTGAAACTCTGGATAGTAAGTACCGGTCCAAAAACTTCGTTTTGCACGACTTCGGACTCGTTGCTCAGCGGCGAGATCAGCGTTGGTTCATACCAGAGAGCTCCCGCGGTGTGAGCCTGGCCGCCGAAGTGGACCTCATCGCCGTGCGTTCGAGCGCGCTGCACGAAAGCGTCCACTCGGGCCAAATGATCGGGGTGAATCAGCGGAGAGATAGTTGTTGCGGACTCTCGGCTGTCTCCGAGCACGTGTTGCAACGTGGCCTCGTGAAAGAGGACGAGGAACCTCTCTCGCACTGACTCTTCGACGAGCAGTCGCGTCCCGGCTAAACAGACCTGTCCGGCGTCGTCATACATAACGGCAGCCTTGTGCGCCGCGGCATCGAGGTCCGCGTCGGCGAAAACCATGAACGGACCTTTCCCGCCTAACTCCGCGGTAAAGGGAACCAGATTGCGCGCTGCCGCTTCTCCGATGAGTCGACCCGTCGCGGGAGATCCCGTAAAGGAGATTCGTCGCACGCGCGGATCACTCACCAGAGCTGCTCCGACTTCATTGCCGAAACCTTGCACCAAATTAAAGACGCCGGGTGGAAACTCCGCTTGTTGAACGAGGTCCATGAGCAGTGAACAACTGAGGGGTGACCATTCGGCCGGTTTAAGAATGACGGTGTTTCCCGCAGCCAGCGCCGGCGCACACTTCCACGTGGACAACATGAAAGGGGCGTTCCACGGAGTGACGATGACCGTTGGTCCGGCCGGCATTCGCAAGACGGTGTTGGCCGTTCCGTTGGACTCCCATTGACGTGATTCGTAGTTCGCGGCCAGTTCACCGTACGCACGAAAATTTCGGGCACCGCGGGGAATGACTCGTAGTCGCAAACTCTCTTCGAGCATCGCCATGTCCAGACACTCAACGTGGGCAATCATGTCGACGTTCTCGTCAATGAGATCGGCGAGTCGGTGCAAGTACTCACTGCGCTCGTGCGAACTCAGTTGCGACCATTGGCCAAAAGCGACTTTCGCTGCGCTCACCGCGTGCTGGGCTTCGAGTGCGCCACCGCGCGCCACGTCAGCCAATTTCCACTCCCAGCGAAGTGGAGAACGATCCTCAAAGGTCTCCGGTGAGTCCACTCGCTCTCCACCAATGAAGTGACACGCACTTACCGACACGCCGTCAACGTCGATGCGGCGATCGGTACTCATGAACTCACGTGCGGATGTACGTCGGGAAAGGGCAACTGGGATCGCTCGGTCGCCACGGGTCGACGCTGACCGCGAAACTCCCAGTCGCCACCGAGGGCGGTCGACAGCACCTCTTCGGTGGCCGTGGGCTGAGCGCCGACCTGCGAGCTGACGGGTTCCGGCGACGAGACAATATGGCTGCGCAAAGTGCCGAGGCCCTCCACGCTGACCTCAACAACGTCACCGGGTTCAACCGGGCGCGAGACCGCTGGCGTTCCCGAAAGGATGATGTCGCCCGGAATCAAGGTGATGAGACGGGCGAGGTCGGCGACGAGATAGTGCATATCCCACGCCATCTCGCTAGTAGATCCATGTTGTCGAGTAACACCGTTGACGGTGGTGAGCATCTCCTTGTCACGAAAATCCCAGTCGGTCACGAGTCCAGGACCGACTGGACACAGCGTGTCGGCGCCCTTGACGCGCAACATTGATCCCGCATCGGTATCGCGAAAGTCGTGCAGCCCAAAATCGTTGGCGACGCTGTAACCAGCTATGTACTCGCCCGCATCCTCCATGCGAATGTTGCGAGCCGTTCGTCCAATGATGATTGCCACTTCGCCTTCGTAGTTGAGGTAGTGACAGTTAGCCGGGCGAACCACAGCGCCGTTGTGAACATTGAGTGCCGTAATGGGCTTATGAAAGTAGGTCGGTGCGGGTGGCAGATCCACGCCAAACTCGCGAACCCGCGACACGTGATTGAGATGACAACAAAGTATCTTGCTCGGTGCCACGGGAGCTAGGTGGATCGCTGTTTCAGCGTCAACGCTGCGTCCATCGCGGGCGCGCAGCAGGCTGCCTTCTCGAACAACGTCGGTGGGTGAGCCATCTAACAAGACTCTTCGAAACTCCATGCCACCTCGTCGTTGAGTAGGGCTACCGCGCCCTTCACACTACAAAGCCCATCAGGGAGTGCAGAGCACGCTCGTGATACGTTGCGCCTGAGTTCAGGGGGACCAGTGGATCAGACATACGACCGAGTGCGGGTGCTGTGGCCCGATCATCTCGGACTAGCGCGCGGCAAGTACGTTCCCGCGTCATTGGCGCAACGTGGAGTACGTCACTGCACGGGTCTGTGGGCACTCGGCTACGACCGCGAAATGACCCCCGAGACGCCGGGCTCGCTGTGGAATGAGGGCCTCCCGGACATGGACGCCATCTTTGAGATGTCGGATCTTCGTCCGAGTTGGGAGTCAGGTACCCGTGTGGTTGTTGCGGACCTCGTTCGCCACGGTGAGCCCGTTGCGGTCGCGCCTCGCGCCGCACTTCGTCGAGCCATATCGGCGTGGAGCGATCTCGGCTACAGCGTGGACTGCGGATTGGAGTTTGAGGCCTACATTTTTGAACCCGACGGCAATGGTGGGTGGCGCCCTATTGATACTCCTGGAGCATTTGTCTACGGGACCGGTTCATCCGTAGATCCCTACGGATTGGTTGATGACATCTGGGCCGCCTGTGAGGCGGCACAGATTCCGCTTGAATCGGTAAATTCCGAGTTTGACGCACCGCAGTTCGAATTCACCCTTCGATACAACGAAGCACTGCACGCCGCGGACGACGGATTTCTCTTTAAGGTACTGGCGCGCGAGGTCGCCCAACGCAAGGGCCTGATGCTCAGCTTTATGGGTAAACCTCTCAACAATCGAAGCGGCTCCGGACTTCATCTCAACGTCTCACTCAGAGACGCCACCGATAACAATGCAATTAATGACCCGAATCAGTCGGATGGTCTTTCGATACTCGCTCGCCAGTGCATCGCGGGGATGCTGGAACACCATCAAGCGTTAGCGGGACTCTGTGCTCCGACCGTCAACGCCTATAAACGACTTCGACCGGGCTCGCTATCGGGCTACTGGGCGAACTGGGGCTACGACCACCGTGGAGCAACGGTTCGCGTTCCACCCGATCGCAATGAGTCCGCTCGCCTCGAGCACCGCCTGAGCGACGGTGCTGCACCCGTACACAGCGCTCTAGCGGCGCTACTTCACGCTGCGCGCCTCGGCGTAACGAACTCTCTTGAACTCGGCCCCGCAGAAACGGGCAACGGTCTAAATACGATTGACGCAACAACGGGTGCGCCCGACAATCTGGGTGCCGCCCTCGACGCCCTCGTCGCGGACAGCGAACTAGTAGCGGCGATCGGCAGCGAAATCGTGGCTCAGCACGTTGCTGTCAAGCGCACCGAGTGGCAACGCTTCAGTGAATTCACGACCGACTGGGAAACGCGCGAATATCGTTCGTTTCTCTAACGCCACGTCACCGAAATGGGCTGACGCTTCACTCCACTAATGAAATTGGACCTGAATCGCTCAGAGGATCCAGCTGACTTAATGTCCAGCCAACTGTTGGCCATCTCTTCGAACATCACACGAAGCTCGAGGCGAGCGAGGTGAGCTCCCAAACAAAGATGCGCGCTGTGCAGACCAAAAGCTACGTGGTCGTTCGGGGTTCGCTCGGGGCGAAACTCAGTGGCGTCGGCGAAATGGTCCTCGTCGTAGTTGGCTGACACGTACCACAACACCACTTTGTCCCCGGCCTTCATGGAAACGCCACGCATCTCGGTGTCAACTAACAATGTGCGGCGAAAGTGCATGGTGGTGCTCGCGAGGCGCAAAATCTCCTCAACGATTGCTCGCTTCTCTGCAAGTTCGCCCAATCGAAATCGGTCGAGAATCTCGGGACGCTCAATGAACAGCTCAACGGCTCGAGCCAACGTATAGCGCGTGGTGTCATTGCCAGCTGCCACCATCAACGTGAAGAAATTCTTGAGCGCCAAATCATCGAGCTGCTCGCCACTCACGGTGGGAGCGAGCAGAGCTGACAGCACGTCGTGAGTGGGAACGTTGCGTCGTTGATCCAGTGCCGCTTGCGCGTACTCAAACAGTTCGAGTGAAACGGGACTTCGAAACGGCAACAGCCGATACGCCGACGTATCGCTTTGATCCACCACGTAGTCCGTGAACTCGGGATCAGAGTTACCAATGAGTGCGTCTCCACGACTCACCAACCACTCCAGGTCGCTGTCGGGTAGCCCCAACAGACGCCCCAGCATTCGCAGCGGCAGTTCGCGCGCCACCGTTGAAACAAAATCGAAGCTCTCCTGGCGGTTCAGGCGTACTAGAAGTTCTCGAGCAATTTCGCGAACGGCGCCTTCGTACTCGGTGACGGCTCGGGGAGTGAAAGGGCGGTTAACTAAGCGACGAAGCACAGTGTGCTCGGGCGGATCCATTTCCATAAGCGTGCGTCTCGCCGCCGCCTCATCGTGGTCCATGTCTTCGAGTCGAATTCCGTAGGCGCTGGAAAAAATTTCGGCGTGTCGACTGGCAAACAGAACGTCGTCATATTTCGTGAGGCTCCAAAATCCCCGACCCCCGTCGCGCTCGGGCGTCCACGAGACGGGGCTCTCACTGCGCAGTCGTGCAAATTCGGCGTGCGGAACTCCACCGACGTACGTGTCGTGGCTCGTAATGTCGACGCCACTATTTGATGACGACATTGTCACCCCCGAGTGAGCCTAGGTTGCCGACTGATCCGCTAACGACGTTGGCTACTGCTCGGTGCGCTCGAAATGTGAAAGCGATGTTGTTGAGACACGCATGGACGTCGCGTCTCGCCCAAAATTTTTGTCAATGACTGTGGCATAATCGAATCAATGTCAGATGCTGCGCAACGAGGCGCTTCGTCACCGGACCCTGAGCTAGACGAGACGTACTTTGGTGAGGGCCACCCCGAGGGTTTACCGGTTTTTAAGCCGGAGGTGGAAGCACACCTGCGCAATCGGCGCAAGGTCAACATCCCCACCCAACTACTCAGTTTTCAAGAGCTCGTGCACTTCAAGGGCGTTCACGGGCGATGGAGAATTGGTAAGGATCTCATTGGACTAGTGCGCCGTGGTCACGGAACCGAATCAGACGAGTCCTATACCGACAAGCTGCGCCGAGAGTCCAAACGAGGAAAGAACGAGTCCTCGACGTACGGCCTCGCCAACGTGATGGGCAATCCGGTTGTGCTGTTTGCCATGAACTGGGACTTCTTTGCGGGATCTCTCGGAGTCATTAGTGGCGAGAAATTCCAATCGGCAGTCGACCTAGCGATTGCCAAGAATCTTCC
>JANXTQ010000089.1 GCA_025352305.1 Actinomycetes bacterium | reverse complement strand
AGGTCGCAGAGTTCCAAAGGCGCGGGCTGGTTCACTTTCACGCAGTTCTGCGCATCGACACGGCAAATGGCACCGACGAGGAGCGACCGGATTGGTCCGAGTGCGCGCAGTTGATCGAGATGGTGAGTCGCGTCATTCGATCAGTGAGTTGGACGTCGCCGACCGCACACACCGTTCGCTGGGGGGCACAGTTCGACGTGCGCGACTTGAACTCCGCCAATGACGAACGAACCAAGGTCGCGTCCTACGTAGCGAAATACGCGACTAAGACCACCAACGACTCGTTAGCTCTGGCGCGTCGGTTTAACTCACGAGGTTCCATCACGGGATCTTCGATTGACCCACATCTCGCTCGATTAGCAACAACTTCGTGGGATCTTGGGGAGCGACCAGAGCTGGCGTCGCTGAAACTCCAGGCACACGCGCATACTCTCGGCTTCACCGGTCAGATCATCACCAAGTCTCGACAGTTCAGCACCACCTTTCGAGAACTGCGCGACGTGCGTGCTCGCTTCATGGTGAAGCACAACCTGAGTGACCCCATCGAGGGCACCTACTCCTACGACGGTCGTGGATACGACGATCCGCGAGCGGCCCAAGTCGCCGAACTTATTCACTCAATGACGGTGCAACTTCGCCGAGAGATGAGTGCGCGTCGTCGCGCCGAATCCGTGAGCCTCGAATCGACTCAGTCGTGAAGTTCGACTGCACCCACTTCGACTACGACGAGAGCCAATTCAGCGCGAAACAACGACGCGAAATTGAACGCCAGATCGACGGTCGACCTCGCCAGGTGAAACGTCTTTCGACGCTGCAGCGCACGACATTCGACCAAGTGGACCGCGAACTAGCCGTGGTCGCACAAACAACGCTCGGACGACGCGCATTCGAGGTTGTGCGCTTCGACCTCATGAGTGAGTTCAGTTGTACGAACCTCCAAGAGCTGGCACAGAAACTTCGTTGTGGTCCAGAAGGCGAGTGTTACAGCCTGGGCTTCTTCTGGCTGTTAAGCGTGGCCCACGAACGACCTGAGTTCGCGCTGTGCGCCGCGGTCACGCTAAGACCAGCATTGGAGCGCATCGTGACGCTCGTTGACCCCTCCGGGCGCGACGAGGACATCGTTTCTGACCTCCTTACCGCCTTCTACCGGTCGCTGCCGATTACGACGTTCAAGACCCGCGATTATCTCGTTACCCTGCAAAAAGGGGTGCGTCGTGAGGTTCGTCGACGAGTGGCGCAGCGCAAACGGGACTCTGTGGTCGATGCACAGTTAGACCCCGAAACTCCGGAGAGTTTCGATAATCCTGGATCTGATCTTTTTGGCGTTATTGAGGAGGTTCGGGCCCTCGGTTTACTGACTCACGAAGAGATCGAACTGATTGTGTGTACGCACGTTGACGGCGTGAGTTTGCACGACCTCGCGATCGAGCGCAACGTTCCCTATAAGACCCTCCAGAGTCAACGCCGTCGCGCCGAATCGGTTTTGCGTGGACACCTCAGTCGTCAGGCAGTGATCCTGTGAACGAAATCAACTTTCCAGCATCGCAGCATCGGGCCTGCCAACATCGATCAATACGCACTGAGATTCCTGACCTTCCACTTCCGCAACTGCTCACCCCCGAAGAAGCCGCTCAGTACCTCGGGGTGAGTTCCTTCACCGTGCGTCAACGGTTGAAGGACGGTGAGATCCCCGGACGTAAGCATGGGGCTCGATGGTTAATTCGCGTGGTGGATCTGGCGGCCTACGTGGAGCCCAACAATGCCCGAAATTAGATCATGGCTGGAGCAATTGATGCCGGGCATCTACAGTCCAACTCCAGAACCGCGAATTCGAATCGTGATTTAAAGATCGCGAGACGAGATGGCGATGATGCGATCGCCAATTTCCGCCGCCTGGCGCTGGCGTACATCGGTCGCGTGGGCGTAGACACGCAGCGTCATTGCGGGATTGGCGTGACCCAGACGACTAGCGGCGTCCTTAATGTCGAGACCCGACGAGATCAACTCGGTGGCAGCAAAGTGTCGCAGCGAATGTAAATGAATGTGGGAAAGTCCGAGATCGCCAGCCACCTTGTGAAACGTCGAGGAAATTGTGTCGACGTTGAGCGGTACTGCACCATCGGGTCGACTCGAAAAGATGAAGGAATCATTTGAGTACTCGACTCCGAATTCCTTCGCTCGTTCCTCGCACTTCGAGCGATACGAAGTGAGCGCCTGAGTCAGCGCGGCACCGGCCATGATTTTTCGAACGTGGCCCGTTTTAGTGTTCTTGATTCCGCGCTCGGAGCCAGCTACGTAGACCGATGAGCGAATGGTGATGGTGTCACCGTCTACGTCGCGCCATCTCAACGCGGCAATCTCGCCTCGCCGGCATCCCGTTACCGCGGCAATCAGGACGAACATACCGGTTCGATCTGACCGCTTCTGGCACTCTTCGATGATGCGACGGACTTCAGTCGCTGTCGGCGCCTCAACTTCGCTCGGAGGCATCTCGGGCAAGGTAACGCGTAAAGCGGGATTCTTGTCAATCCACTCCCACTTGACCGCCTGACTGAGCGCGGCGGACAAAACGGCGTTATAACGACGAAGTGACGTGGGTTTGAGGGGCCGATCTTTCGTTAGCAGAGACGTATAGAACGAGTCCAGCTGGTGCGTTGTCAGCTTCTCGATGGCAATATGGCCCAGGGCGGGCTTGAGCAGTGTGTCAATCGTGCGGCGATACTCGTGCAGGGTCGTTGGAGCGCGACCTCGGGCGACGGAAACTCGATAGAACTCCTCGAGCAGTTGGGAAATCGTGGCTCGAGACCCGACCGCGACGGAGGCATTCATCGCCGCTACGAGCTCGGCAGCTCGTGCGTTCGCTGCCTTTGCGCCGTTCGCCGTAAATCGAACGGTCTTTTGGCGCCGCTGATTCGTAAGCTGATCTCTGTCTAATTCGACGCGCAAGCGCCACGTACCAGAACCCCTAGGAATCTCCTCAAGATTTCCGCTACCATAAGGACGCTTCGTCGCCACGTGGGTAATCTACAAGAAATTGTGATTCAAATGTGATCGGAGGGGCCAGGAGAGGTGCGAGAGCGGCCGAATCGGACTCACTGCTAATGAGTTGACTTGGGAAACCGGGTCCGAGGGTTCAAATCCCTCCCTCTCCGCCAGATCCGACGAAGCGAACTCGCCTCGTCGGCACCATCGTCCAAGGAGCAACGTTGCAGTACTGGATAGAGACCTTGGGCTGTCCGAAGAACCACGTTGACTCGGACAAGCTGACGGGACTGCTTATTTCCCAGGGCTACGAAGCGGCGGCTTCGGCCGAGTCAGCCGACCTAGTGATCGTTAACACCTGCGCTTTTATTGAAGCTGCCCGTGAAGAGTCCATCGAGACGGTCCTCGAACTGGCTGATCGAAAATTAAAAGGTGCTCGTCTCGTTGTCACCGGTTGTATGGCCGAGCGATACGGCGACGAACTCGCGGCGGCCCTGCCCGAGGTCGACTCGGTCGCGGGATTTGGCCAGAGTCTGACCGTGTCAACGCCAGTAGGTGCTCCAACCAAACGCCGCGTGCCGGAGTTCGATCTACTCAATCTTCCTCGACCGGCCACTTCGGTGCCGTGGGCGTACGTGAAGATCGCCGAAGGCTGCGATCGTCGATGCGGCTTCTGCGCGATTCCGACCTTCCGCGGTGATCAACGCTCACGTTCGACTGAGGAGATCTTGAGCGAAGCTCGTGCACTGGCCGCGGGCGGAGTCAAAGAACTCGTGCTCATAGCCCAAGACCTCGCGAGTTGGGGCAATGACCGGCGACGTGCCCGCCTCGGTGAAGCACTCGAAGTGCTCGACGACGGTGGCCGCCAACCCCTTATCGAACTAACTCGAACTTTGAGCAGCGAAATCGAACGGGTGCGTTTGCTCTACCTGTATCCGTCGGGACTTACCAGCGAACTGATTGAGACGATTCTCTCTACTGGCGTTCCCTACTTCGACCTCTCCTTGCAGCACTCGTCACGACCACTTCTTAGAGCGATGAAGCGATGGGGCGACGGAGATCGGTTCTTGGAGAGAATGGGAGCGATTCGCGCGGCGGAGCCAACGTCCACTTTTCGTAGTTCCTTCATTCTCGGCTACCCCGGCGAGACCGAGGACGATCAGCGCTCGCTAATTGAGTTCATTGAGGCGGCGCAACTGGACTGGGCGGGGTTCTTTACCTACTCGGCCGAAGAGGGCACGTATGCCGGCAGTATTGCCGAGCAGATCCCTCGCGAACTGGCTCTCGAGCGCATGCGTGAAGTCAGTGAGATCCAAGACGCCATCACCGCCCGGCGCCGTGACGACCTCGTCGGCTCTACCCAGCGGGTGCTGGTCGATTCGCCCGGAGTCGGACGAAGTGTGCACGAATGTCCCGAAATTGACGGCATCATCCGAATTAATCCCTCACTCGAGGTCGGATCATTGGTTGACTGTGTGGTGACGGCCAGTCACGGCACAGATCTGGAGGCGGTACCCGCGTGAGTACGTCGCAACACACCTACGGCGAGAGCGCCCTTCTAACTCCCGCGAATCTGCTCACCGCATTTCGATTGCTCGTCACACCGGTGTTTATCTGGTTGATTGTGTCGCGCGGTGCGTCGTGGTGGACCGCTGGCGTCGGTGCGGTCGCCGCTTTTTCGGACTACTTCGACGGCATTGTTGCGCGTCGCCAGGGAACAACGACCTCCGGCGCATTTCTTGATCCGCTGGCCGACAAGGTTGTCGTGCTCGGCTCGCTGTTTACTCTGGTCGCCACGCACCGCATGTCGATCTACCCCGTCGTGATTATTACGGCGCGCGAAGCGTGGATGACCTGGTATCGCAGCGTGAAGAGCCGCGACGGGGTTTCTATTCCGGCGCGCAAACTGCCGAAGATCAAAACCATGGTTCAAGATCTGGCAATTGCCTTTTGTGTTTTGCCGTGGACGGCGCATCAGCACTGGCTGCAGGTTGCAACGATTTGGATTGCGGTGGCCCTCACGCTCTACACCGGGTGGCAGTACTACTACGACGGTTCACGCGCGAGACGCGCGTGAGAGTAGAGGTCGTAGCGGTCGGCACCGAACTGCTACTCGGACAGATCGCCGACACCAACTCGCAGTGGCTCGGTGAGCAGCTGGCAGCCAACGGCATTGCGTCGCACTACCACCAACACGTGGGTGATAATCACGAACGCATGGTGCAGGTTTTTAGGACTGCGCTCGCGCGCAGCGACGCACTGATCGTCTGTGGTGGTCTGGGTCCGACGCAGGACGACATCACCCGCGCCGCGCTGGCTGAAGTGATGAACGTTGACCTCGTACGCGACGAGGCGATTGTCACGGTCATTGAGTCGATGTTCTCGTCGCGCTCACGCACCATGCCGCAGAACAATCTGCTCCAAGCCGATGTGCCGCACGGCGCCAGCATCATTTCGCAGCGACGAGGGACCGCACCCGGACTGATCTGTCCGCTCGGCAACAAAGTCATCTACGCAGCTCCGGGCGTTCCCTACGAGATGACGGAAATGTTTGAACGCGCGATACTCCCGGATCTGTTGGAACGTGAGCGAGCGGCCGGAAACTCCTCCGTGATTAAGAGTCGTGTTCTAAAGACCTGGGGCGCGAGTGAGTCCGGCTTGGCTGAAGCACTCGGCGAACGATTCGACGAGTTAGGCGAACACGGCGCAATGACTATTGCCTTTCTCGCTTCGGGCATTGAAGGCATAAAGGTCCGCCTCACCGCTCGCGGTAGTGACGACGCTCACGCGCTCGAACTGTTGGCTTCTGAGGAACTCATCGCTCGACGCATCATCACCGAGAAACTCGGCGACATCATTTTTGCCACCGACGAGGACACGATGGAAGACGCCGTCGCGACGCGACTCAGCGAGGCGGGACTCAGCTTGGCGTTGGCCGAATCACTGACCGGCGGACTGATTTCCAGTCGATTAGTCAACGTGGTTGGTGCCTCAACCTGGTACCGCGGCGCGGTGGTGTCCTATTCGTCGCAGGTCAAGTACGACCTTCTCTCGGTACCCGAAGGTCCCGTTGTCTCGATTGAGGCAGCCGTGGCCATGGCCAGCGGCGTTCGTCGCGCACTGGGCGCCGACGTGGGACTTTCGGTGACGGGAGTGGCGGGACCCGACCCCCAAGACGGTCACGAACCGGGCACCGTATTCGTGGGCCTCGATATACGCGGTGTCACTGAACACGCGTCACTGCGACTGCCGGGCGATCGCCCGCGCGTTCGCGCCTACAGCGCGATCAGTGCCTTGGACGTTCTGCGACGGGCGCTCGATCGCTCGTTGTGAGCTTCTCGCGAATCCTCGCGATTGACTTTTCGGCTGCGAGTGTGCCGACGCGTGGCGAAAACTCCATTTGGACCGGCCTCGGCGAACTCGATGGGCCAATACGCACGTCCAACCTCGCAACGCGCAGCGAACTGTCGCGACTGATCGAGCGCCAAGCCACTCGTGAGGGGCGCACGCTCGTCGTGATCGACGTGGCGCTCGGTTGGCCGAGCGGCATGGCCAAGGCGCTCGGCGTCAGCGGCCGTAGCGGGCTGGTGGGCCTGTTGAGTGAACTACTGATGGACGATGAGCGCAATCGCAACAATCGTTTTGAGGTCGCCAACGAGCTGAATCGTCGCTCGCATGCGGCCCTGTTCTGGGGACATCCCGCGACGCAGCGCTACGCACATCTCGCCATGACCAAAAAGGTTCCGAGCGCACTCGATCCGAGGCCGTTTTCCGCCATGCGCATCATCGAGCATCACGTTGGAGGGGTCATAAAGTCTCCGGTTCAACTGTGCGGAGTGGGCGCCGTTGGTAGTCAGTCGCTGATGGCTCAGTTTCTCTTCGAACGACTACGCGAGAGGGGAGTGGACATTTCAATTTGGCCCTTCGAACCGCCGACGTCAAAGGTGGTGGTCGCGGAGTACTTTTTCTCGCTGCTCGAGTGGCGCCACGAAGCGGGTGCCGTCAAGGACCAACGACAAGTTCGAGCGGCGGTGAAGTGGGCGAGGCGTCAACTGCGCGAGAGCGAACCCCTGAGCGGCGAGGTCCTGTTCCACAAGCTCTCTTCGCACGAACAACACGTCGTTCAGAGCGAAGAAGGCTGGCTGATGGGCTGGCCGAGTCGCCTCAGCCCAACGAGATAGTCTCAGCCGACGACGGCGCAAGGGGAAAACGGTGGGTACTTTGGAACTGCAGGGCGAGGCGAGCGAGTTCGGAATGGACCCCGTTCGCTTAGAGCGTGTGCGCACGCACTTTGAAAACTACGTATCGGATCGACGACTTCCCGGTTGGCAGATCACCGTGGCGCGCAGTGGTCGAGTGATCTGGAGCGAACAGCACGGTCACCGCGACCGCGATGCGGGACTAGACGTAGCGGACAACACCATCTGGCGTATTTACTCCATGACCAAGCCCATTACGTCCATTGCCGCGATGATGCTCTACGAAGAGGGCAAATTTGACCTCAACAGTCCGGCCGGAAAATGGATTGACTCACTTCGATCACCCAACGTGTACGTCAGCGGGTTACCGACCGCGCCCAAGACCGTGCCGGCCACAGAACCGGTTCGCGTTCACCATTTACTCAGTCACACCAGCGGGCTCACCTACGGATTTCAGTACTGTCACCCGACCGACGCCATCTACCGGGCGAAGGGCTACGACTTTGGCTCGCCCAAGGGCGCCACGTTAGAAACCGTTGTCGACGACTGGTGTTCCAGTCCACTGCGCTTTCAACCCGGTTCCGGCTGGAACTACTCGCACTCGACCGATGTTCTCGGACGGCTCATTGAAATCTGGAGTGGCCAGAGCCTTCAAGATTTCATGAAGGAGCGGATCTTTGATCCGCTCGGGATGAGTGACACCGAATGGTTCTGTCCCGAAGAGAAGTTGGACCGACTCGCCATGCTCTACGTGCCGGCGAAGCGCGACTCCATTGCGGCGACCGACATGGCTCGCGGGGCCACTCACTTTCCCAGTTGGCACGGCGGAGGTGGGGGACTGCTGTCCACGGCTTACGACTACAACCGATTCATGACGATGCTTCTAAACGGCGGCGAACTCGACGGGGTGCGACTCATCTCGGACCGCACTTTGGCGCTAATGACGGAGAATCATCTCGCCAACGACGCCGATCTAAAGGACACCGCGGTGGATTCGTTTTCCGAAGACGGTCAGGCCGGAGTCGGATTCGGTCTCGGATTTTCCGTCGTCACCGATCGCCGAAAGAACAAGAGTCTCATGTCTGAAGGCACCTACCAATGGGGCGGGGCCGCATCAACCATCTTTTGGGTCGATCCGGTCGAAGAGTTGACCGTTGGCTTTTATACCCAACTGTTGCCGAGCAGCACCTATCCAATTCGCCGCGACTTGGCCCAGTTGGTCTACGGATCGTTGGTGGACTAATGGGACTGAGCGGACAGTACGAAGCGAGCTCGAGCGAGTGGGTGAGAAACCAGGTCGAGCTCTACGAGCGCACGAACGGCGCTGAAGGTAATGAGATCATGGGACTGCCGGTCATCATTGTGACCAACCGGGGCGCCAAGTCGGGAATGATTCGCAAAACCCCACTCATGCGCGTGGAGCACGAAGGAAACTACGTGGCGGTCGCGAGCAAGGGCGGAGCTGCCGATCACCCGGTGTGGTACTTCAATCTTTTGGCGAATCCCGTGTGCGAACTGCGCGACGGCGCCACTCTGAGCGATCGTCGAGCGCGGTTACTCGAGGGTGATGAGCGCTCAGAGTGGTGGCAGCGAGCGGTCGCGGCGTTTCCCAACTACGCCGATTATCAGCGCAACACGGAGCGAGAGATTCCGTTATTCATTTTGGAGCCCATCGGTTAATTCGCGACCGTTGAGGGCCATGAGCGAAACGACGAGCGGGACCTTTCACGAGCCGCCGGGCTCGCCCTCAAAGTTTCTCAAAGAATCCACCATACGAACACTTGTTCGTAGTACGGTGTACGGAGGCGGAAATGAACGATGTCACAAGGAGTCTCTAAGTTGCCCCGCGTGACAAAAGATCGG
>JANXTQ010000072.1 GCA_025352305.1 Actinomycetes bacterium | reverse complement strand
GAGTTAGATGACGAACTACGCAGTGCGAGTCAGCTCGAACGCGAACTGCGCCACGAACTCATTACTCTCGACGCCCAGGCCAGTACCGCAGCGGCCGAGGTGGCGTCACGACGCGAGGAGTTGTTGGCGTCAACTCTCGGTGCGCTCCAGGGACTCGCCGAACGAGCGCGAGGCACGGAGTCACTGATTGCCGAGCGTCAACGCTCGCTGCGCGCGGCGCTCGCCGCGTCGGCCGACGAGAACGTGATCGCGACGCTCGAAGCTGACGCCGCGAAACTGGCTAGCGACCTCGTGGACCTCGAGCGCGACGAACTTGAACTGCTGGCTCAGCGCGACGAACTGACGGGCGCTCGTGCAATCTTGGCCGAGACCGAAGATCAGTACGCCGCGACCTGGGGCGACGCGAGCGGCGCGAATCCGGCCGATCAGTTGGCCGCAGCGCGTGAACGCGTCGAAATTTTAGAACGCAGCCTCGCCAGCGCGAACGAGGCAACGCGTCGAGTGAGCCAGCGACTCGATGAAGTGGCGACACGAGAACAGGACGCGCTCGAACGTCTGAGCCGCACAGCTGATGAACTAAAAATCGCTGAGGCGTCGGTCCACGAACGACGAGGTCTGCTCGAAGAGGCCGACCGTGAGTCCACGCACGCCGAGGCCCAGCGTCAACGAGCGGACGAGAATCTACGTGAACTCTCCGACGTGGCGGCTCGAACCCAAGCGCGCGCCGAAGCGTTGTCTCGAGCGCTCGACGAATTTTCTGGTGCGGGTTCACGCGCGTTAATTGCGCAACTCGACGGCGTCCTCGGTGCCTTTCTCGATCTCATTGACGTTGATCCCGGCGCGGAGCGCGCGGTCGAGTCGGCCGCGGGCGCGTCGCTCAGTGCCGTTGTTGTAGACGGTCGCCGTAGCGCACGCCAAGCGTTAGAAACAATTCGCCGCGAAGGTGGAGCGGGCCTCGTGTTGCCCGCCTTTGACGAGTCCAGCGAGGTTCACGCGACCCCCGCTGGATGCGTGGCGCTTCGTTCGCGCGTGCGAGCGCGCAGTGACGCGCCGGCGCACGTTTCTCGGGTGCTCGATGCTCTCTTTGCCCGCGCGTTCGTAGCGAACGACTGGGAATCGGGCATTGACACGGCGGTAGCGAATCCCCACCTCATCATCGTGACGCCCGACGGCGATCGATTCGCTTCGTCGGGTTGGAGAGTGGCGTCCGGTCGAGCAGTCGTAACGCGTTCGACGGTGGACGAAGCAGCTGCGGCCGCCGCGGCGGCGGCGAGTGAACTTCCCGGTGCCCAGGACGTTCGTCAACGCGCGGAAACGTCGGTCCTGAGTGCTCGTCGGCTACTCGGCGAACAGAACGCCTTGTTGTCGAGCGAAACCGCCGAGTACGAACGACTAACTCGCGAACGTGCCCGACTGGAAACGTCGATCAGTGATCTTTCGGAGCAGTCCGCGGTTCTACTGAGCGAACGAGGTGAGGTTCAAAACGAGCTCATTGAAGTAACTGTGCATATGGAAAGTGAACTGTCGGCAGTCCCACTGCTGGAGCAGGCCGTTCTCGAAGCGTCCCAGCGCGCGAGTTGGGCGAGAGAAGCACTCACGACGTTGACCGCGCACCGCGACCAAGTCGCTGAACTGGCCACCGCTCTGTCGCGGCGCGAGGCCGAATTTGGAGAGCGTCGACGACTCATTGGTCAGCGACGTGTCGAAGTGGAGTCTCGACTTGAGGGACACTCCGTCGAACGAGCTCAGGCGGCGTCGCGACGAGAGAAGTTGGAGTTCGACATTGCCGCGCTCGGTCGTCTCGCGTTGCTCGTTAGAACCGCCGCGGAAGAGATTGCGCTCTCACAGTCCGCCATGGCCTCAACGTATCGAGAACAACTCGAAGCCTCGCGCGCCGGCGCCGAACGCTTAGAAGCGTTGCGACGTCAACGTTCATTGAGCGAAGGACGTCTCAGCGAACTTTCGGAGTCGGCTCGACGTGCCGACATTGAACACGCCGAACTCGCCGTCAAAATCTCCAACTTGCACGAGTCAATTCACCGCGACCTCGGCGAAGAGCCGGATTCCATTAGCCACGCCGAAGCACCCGACTTGGCCGACGGCGTAACGATTGAACAGCGCTTGGCGGAACTTGAGGCTCGAATTAGTTCGCTCGGACCAATCAATCCGCTCGCGCTCGAAGAGCTAACGGCCCTCGAAGAGCGCTACAAGGACCTCGACGCGCAGGTCAGTGATGTTCGCCACGCCCGTCGTGAACTCCAAGAGGTCCTTCGCGCCCTGGACGACGAAATCATGGCGACCTTCTCAGCGGCTGTGGCCGACGTCAATGAACACTTCAGTTCCCTCATCGCCACGCTCTTTCCTGGCGGTCAGGGCCGTTTAATTTTGACCGAGCCGGACGATCCGCTTAACACCGGAGTGGAGATTGAAGTACGCCCCATGGGACGAAACGTGCGCCGCGTGTCACTGCTGTCCGGTGGCGAACGCTCGATGGCCGCTTTGGCATTCCTGTTCGCGGTGTTTCGCTCCCGTCCCTCGCCGTTTTATTTGATGGACGAAGTTGAGGCCGCACTCGACGACGTCAACCTGCAACGTTTTCTCAGCCTCGTCGACGAGTTTCGCTACGAGGCCCAGATGCTGATCGTGACGCACCAGAAACGAACAATGGAAGCCGCTGACGCCCTGTACGGGGTCACGATGGCCCCCGGAGGCTCGAGCAAGGTCGTGAGCCAGCGCGTGAAGCGCAACGCCCCTGAGTTAATGGTGCCCGGAGTAGCCCCGTGATTTTTTGGATCATCGCCGGGGTCCTCAGCGCGGTTCTGCTGGGCTCGGGTGTGGTTGTGGTTCGACGACGCTCTCGGCGCGCGCGAGCGATGTTGGCCGCGCCCCCGCGCGCGGCAATGCCCGACCTCTTGGTGCCGCAAATAACTGAGAGGCCGGTGCTGGCGCAGATTGATGACGCATCGCTGTCGCGTCGTGTCAGTTCCTCTCGGGGTGTCTTTGACCGAGTTCGCTCACTGACTCAGTCGGGAGAACTGAGCGAAAACGAACTCGACATCGTGGAAGAGGTGCTGCTGCGCAGTGACGTCGGTGTTGCAACAACGGCTCTCGTGCTCGAAACCCTGGCGGCCAACGGCGCACCGCAGGGGGTGGCCGCGGCCGTGAAAATCGCGTTGCGTGAACAGATGGTCGACGCCGACCGCACCCTACGAAGCGAAGCGAGTGATGAGCGGGTCGCAGTGTGGCTCTTTGTGGGAGTGAACGGTGTTGGAAAGACCACGACAATCGGCAAGTTGGCCGCGCGCGAGGTAGCGGGCGGCAAGAAAGTAATTCTCGCCGCGGGCGACACTTTTCGCGCCGCCGCCGCCGAGCAACTAACTCTGTGGGCGCAGAGCTCCGGAGCGGACATTGTTCGCGCGGGCGAGGGAGCGGACCCCGGTTCAGTTGTTCACGACGCCATTGGTCGCGCCGTGGCGCGCGGCTACGACCTCGTCATGGCCGATACCGCGGGGCGACGACACACCAGTTCGAACCTGCTGGACGAACTGTCCAAGATCCGCCGCGTCGCGGACCGTGAACCGGGTCAGATCCTCGAAACGCTCTTGGTTCTCGACGCGACGACCGGTCAAAACGCCGTGATTCAAGCGCGAGAGTTTCTCGCCGCCGCTGACGTCAGCGGAATAGTTCTCACCAAACTCGACGGAACGGCACGGGGCGGAATCGTGATCGCCATCGAACGTGAATTCGAAATTCCCGTCAAGCTCATTGGCACCGGCGAGTCGCTCAACGATCTCATCGTCTTTGATCCCGACGCTTTCGTTGACGCCCTGCTGGACGCCTGACGGTAACCTGCCCAGCATGTTCGACGCACTTTCTGAACGCTTAGAACGCATCAGCAGCACGCTGCGATCCAAAGGTCGCCTCAGCGACGCGGACCTCGACGCAGCGCTCGGTGAGGTTCGTACCGCACTGCTCGACGCAGACGTGGAACTCAATGTTGTTCGCGGTTTTCTCGAGGCGGTGCGCGAGCGACTGAGCGGAGACGTACTCTCGCGCGCCCTCAGCCCGGGCCAACAGGTGATCAAGGCGGTCCACGAACAACTCATTGAGGTCCTCGGCGGATCGGCGATGAAGATCACCTACGCCAGTCGACCACCGACGGTCGTACTGCTCGCGGGTCTACAGGGCGCCGGTAAGACAACCGCGGCCGCCAAACTCGCGCAGTGGTTCAAATCCCAAGGTCGCCAGCCCTACTTGGTGGCCGCCGACCTTCAACGTCCCGCGGCTGTTGAGCAGTTGCGTGTTCTCGGTGCGTCCATTGGGGTCGACGTATTTTCTGCGGCGAGTGATCCCGTGTCGGTCGCGCGCAGTGGCGTCGCCGAAGCAACGCGCCTCGGGCGCGACGTGGTGATCATTGACACGGCGGGTCGACTCTCGATTGACGAAGCGTTGATGAACGAAGTTCGTGCGGTCAGCGCCGCATCGTCGCCGCAGTACACGTTCCTCGTTATTGATTCATCGACCGGCCAAGACGCGGTTCACACGGCCCGCGCGTTTCACGACGCCTTAGAGCTAACCGGCGTCATTGTTACCAAACTGGACTACGACGCGCGCGGCGGAGCGATCCTGTCGGCGCGCGGCGTCATTGGCCGACCCGTCGTGTTTGCCTCCAGCGGAGAAAAGGTCAGCGACTTTGACCTGTTTCATCCCGAGCGCATGGCGTCTCGAATTTTGGGAATGGGCGACATGCTCAGCCTGATTGAACAGGCCGAGCGAACCATGGACTCTGAAGTCCTCGCCGAGTCGGCCGGACGGATGATGTCGGGCACTTTCACGCTGGACGACTTTTTGGTCCAGATGAATCAGGTGCGAAAAATGGGCAATCTGGGCGGTCTCATGCGTCTGATGCCGGGTGTTACCAAAGAGATGCGTAACGCTGCGTCCAATATTGACGACAAGGAGCTGAACCGCGTGGAGGGAATTGTGCACTCCATGACGCGCGCGGAACGCTCCAATCCCAAGATCATTGACGCCTCACGGCGTGCTCGCATTGCCCGAGGATCAGCCAGCACCGTTCCGGCGGTCAATCAGTTACTGAAGCAGTTCGGCGAAATGCAAAAAATGATGAAGCAGATGGGGGGCGGATCAATGCCCTCACTGCCAGGCGGACTCGGCAAAATGGCCGGACTCGCCGCTCGCGCGCAGTCTCGTGGGGATCTTCCGAGTTCACTCGGATCATTGCCAGCGGGATTTGGCTCACCCAGCGCGAAAGCCGCTGCGAGCGGTGGAACCAAGAAGAAGAAAAAGGGCGGGCGAGTTACCCCTCCCAAACAGCGCTAAACTCTCTCACTCGGGCTCGAGCCCGCGTTTCGGGACCGAAACGAAACTTCGAAGGGAACTTTCTCGTGGCAGTCAAACTACGTCTCGTGCGGATGGGTAAGAAGAAGCAACCCACCTACCGCATTGTTGCCGCCGACGCTCGCCGTGCGCGCGGCGGTGCGTTTTTAGAGATCGTCGGAACCTATCAACCGCGTGGCCTGTCGGCTGCGCAGCCCGAGACGGTAGTCACCGTCGACACGGAAAAGTGCGTGCGGTGGCTCCAAAACGGTGCCCAGCCCACTGATCGCGTCGCCAAGATTTTTAAGGCCAACGGCGTGACGGAGGCGTTCGAAACTGCCAAGGCCGCCAAGGTCGCCCCGTGAGCGAGATTCACGATGAGTACGTCGACGGTGATATCAACACCATCGAAGGCGGCGAGGACGACGAATACGACGACGAGACGACCAGCGCGCTGGATCGCGCGAGCACCGCTCGCAACGTCCTCGAATATGTAGCGACGGCTCTCGCTGATGACCCGGCTGCGGTGTCGGTTACGGCGTCCGAGCAAGGTTCGAAAGTTCTCCTGAGCTTGAACGTCGGTGCCGAAGACATGGGTCGCGTCATTGGTCGACGCGGACGAACCGCTCAGGCGCTGCGCACCTTGGTGGGTGCTGCGGGCGCTCGCGACGGCGTCGTGACCTCCGTCGACATCGTCGACTGACCATGAGCGCCGACGAGCGCGTGGTGCTTGACGTCGGTCAAATCATGAAGGCCCACGGCCTAAAGGGCCAGGTCAGCGTGGCGCTGTTTACTGATCGCCACGAACGCGTTGCTCCCGGAATGGTGCTCGAAACTGATCGTGGTCTACTTCACGTGACCGCGTCACTGGCGCACCAGAATCGATTCCTCGTCAGTTTCGCGGAAATTTCTGACCGCGAGGGCGCCGATCGTTGGCGCGGAGTGATTCTTCGCGCTGAAGCAATTGAAGATGATGACGTGATTTGGATTCACGACCTCTTTGGAGCGAGCGTGGAGACGACTGACGGAGTCCTGCGCGGAGTAGTGACCAGCGTCGAGGGCAATCCGGCGAGTGACATTTTGGTGCTCGACACGGGATTTTTGGTCCCCCTTACCTTCGTCGTCAGCGTTGAAGCCAACGAACGCATTGTGGTGGAGGTTCCCGAAGGACTCTTCGAATGACTCTACGTATCGACGTGATGACGATCTTTCCCCAGATAATCACCGACTACTGCGACGCCACGATTTTGGGACGCGCCCGCGCCCGATCAATATTTGATCTGCACGTGCACGATCTACGCGAGCAGGCGAGCGACGTTCACCGCAGCGTGGACGACACTCCGTTTGGCGGGGGAGCGGGCATGGTCATGCGCGTGGAGCCCATTGTCAACACCGTTCGCGCTCAGCCCGACATGGCGCGACCAATCATTGCGTTGACCCCTTCGGGACGGGTTTTTACTCAAGGCGACGCTCAGCGACTGGCGGCTCTCGAGGGATTCACGCTGCTCTGCGGACGATACGAAGGAATCGATCAGCGAGCTCTCGACCTCGTAGTGGATGAGGAAATTTCCCTAGGTGACTTCGTGCTCGCTGGGGGAGAGTTGGCGGCGTTGTGCGTTATTGAGGCCGTTGTACGACTTCAACCCGATGCGCTCGGAAATAACGACTCGATCATTGAAGAGTCCTTTTCCAATGGACTTCTCGAGTATCCGCACTTCACCAAACCGGCCGAGTTCGAGGGCCACGAGGTGCCGCCGGTTCTGCGCTCCGGCGATCACGGTCGAATTGCTCGGTGGCGACTGGCCCAGTCGATCCTTCGTACGCAGAGTCGCCGGCCCGATCTGATGGCACGTCGCGGGGGACTCAGTGCGAAGGAACTCGCTGAAGTCAAGGAATTCGATCAGATAATCGTTCCTGATCCCAACGGCTAGACTTTCAAGGCCTGCGGCGGACCGGAAAGGACCCCTCCCCATGAATCCGACTGAAATTATTGACCGCGACTCGTTGCGCGACGACATCCCGGCCTTTCGCCCGGGCGACACCTTGAAGGTCCACGTACGAGTGGTTGAAGGTACCCGCGAGCGTGTCCAGGTTTTCCAGGGCGTCGTTATTCGCCGCCAGGGTTCAGGACTCCAAGAGACCTTCACTGTTCGCAAAGTCAGTTTCGGCACGGGTGTCGAGCGAACTTTCCCGGTTCACGCTCCGACGATCGCGAAAATCGAAGTCGACTCGTACGGTGACGTTCGTCGCGCCAAGTTGTACTACCTCCGTGATCTGCGTGGCAAGGCCGCCAAGATCAAGGAGCGTCGCGTCAACGTCACTCACTCCTAGATCTGCGCCGATGGGCGAAGAGGAGCTGGACGATTACGAAGCGACTTTAGAACTCGCGTTAGTTCACGAGTACAAGGCCGTCCTGTCGATGTTCGCCTACGCCGTGGAAACGGACCGTCGCTTCTATCTCGCCAATGACGTCAAGGTGGAAGTCAAGAGTCCGGGAACTCCGACTCTGCTCGAAATTGTGCTCACCGACGCGTGGGTCTGGGATATGTACCGCGCCGCACGATTCGTTCCGTCGGTTCGCGTGCTGACATTTCGAGACGTCAACATTGAGCGTCTTCCCGACGAAGAACTTCGCCCCTGACGTGTTGAGCGCCAGCCACTTCGTTTTTGAGGTGACTCGCTGGAGCGAAGCTCCGCGCGCAGTGGCGAACGAAGCGGGCTGGGTGAGCGTTGATTTCCCGGGGGCCTCAACGTCGATGATCGTGGCGGCGGAGGCGACTTCGTGGACAGCGCCCGTCGCGCCTTGGCTACACGTCAGTTCCAAGATGTCGGCGTCGCTCGTTGCTCGAGAGATCGGGACATTGAGTCATCTCGTTGAATTGAACGACGTGGTGCTAACGAGTAGTGACGGCGAACTCAGTAGCCACGCGCGGATCATTCACGAACTGCTGACGAGCGACCCGGCGACGATAACTAATTCGGCGGCATCTATCGTGAATGCCTATAACCGGCCCCTGCCACCGCGCCCGCTCACCATTTGGATCTGCAGCGGACTGTCGAGCGACGACGTGGTCGAACTCGTCAATATTTTCGTCGACCCACCTCAAACAATGCGCAGTACTCGACTCAATTAGACCCGTGGCTCACTGCGGCTGTTGGGCCACGCGGTCAATGCCGATCTTCACGGTGACGCGAACTTCGCCGTCGCGACGAAAGGGGTAGCTGTCGGCGTCGAGATACTTTTTGGCCAGGCGATCAATGACTTCGTCCGCGCCGTCGGTGGTGAACGCGACGACTTTGCCGCGAACTGCAATAACGGAGTACTCATCGTCCGGATCGGTCAACGACACCGCTACTCGCGCGTCGGTGGCGAGGTTTCGAGCTTTGGCGCGCCCGAGAGCCGTATTGATAACAATGTCGTTGCCGTCGAGTTCGACCCACACGGGAGTTACGTGCGGCTCGCCGTCGGCGCCGAGTGATGCCACGTGCGCGAGCACATTCTTTTCGAAAATAGCTCGCGCCGCCGGAGTGAGTTGGTCAGTCATTGCTTCGTTCTAATGGGAGTTTCTAAGAGCGGTACTAGTTTGGGCTGCGATGAATATTGGAGCCCACGTTCGAGGTGGCGGCAAACTAATTCCCTCGCTGGAAGCGGGAGTGCAAATTGGGGCGACGTCCATCCAAATTTTCACCCAGAGTCCGCGGGCCTGGAAGCCGTCGCAGTACGCGCCGGAGGTCTTAGAAAGCTTCCGAGCAGCGTTGGCCGAGCACCCGAGCGTCACGTCGACGTTCTGTCACGCGACCTATCTCATCAACCTGGCCTCGGCCAACGAGGAACTGTACGAAAAGTCGGTGCTCTGTTTGACGCACAATCTGTCCGTCGCGCGCGGCATGGCGAGTTCGGGACTGATCTTGCACGTGGGCAGCCACCTCGGTGCCGGATTCGAGCCCGTCGTCGCCCAAATTGCTGATGGTTTTGCGCGCGCCCTGCGCGACGCCGATTCAGCCCCGGCGGGTGTGGCGGACTGTCCGATACTGATTGAGAACGCGGCGGGTACTGGGGGGACAGTGGGGCGCAGTTTGGACGAGATTGAAGCACTCATCGACGCCACTGGTAACGACGAGCGAATTGGTCTGTGTATTGATACCCAGCACCTCTGGGCGAGCGGCGTGGACTTCTCGAGCGTGGCGGGCACGAAGAAGCTCGTGAAGGAGATCAACGACCGAATTGGGATGGACCGATTGAAGTGCTTGCACCTCAACGATTCCAAGATCGAGTTGGGCGGTAACCGCGATCGTCACGCCAACATTGATGAAGGAACGATTGGCACGGCGGGACTCGCTCCCTTGGTGGGTCACACCAAGATTCGTAATCTGCCGCTGCTACTGGAAGTTCCCGGAGACGGTGACGGTCCTCGTGCCGTCGACGTGGCGGCCGCCGAAAAGGTTGTCGCGGCGGGTCTAAAACTGTACGCAAAAAAATAAATAAGACGGCAAAAGTTCTGTGAATCAAGGAGTGTTGTGAGCGAATTTCGAACAGAGTCGGACTCAATGGGATCTATTGAGGTGCCCGCGCAGCATTACTGGGGCGCGCAAACCGAGCGGAGCTTGCACCACTTCGCCATTGGCCACGACACGATGCCGGTCGCACTCATCACAGCTTTTGGAATATTGAAGTTGGCCTCGGCGAGAGTCAACCGCGACCTGGGGACCCTCGATGCGACGAAGGCTGAGCTGATTGAAGCGGCGGCCAGCGAAGTCGTAGATGGAAAATTGGCCGCGGAGTTCCCGCTACGAATTTGGCAGACCGGCTCGGGCACCCAAACCAACATGAACGTCAATGAGGTTATTTCCAATCGAGCGATCGAGTTGGCCGGAGGGGTAATGGGGTCAAAGTCCCCCATTCACCCCAACGACGACGTCAACATGTCCCAGTCGTCCAATGACACCTTTCCCACGGCGATGCACATTGCGACGGCGAATGAAATAACGCATCGACTGATCCCCGCCCTGAGCCGGCTTCGTGACTCGCTGGACGCTCGGGCAACCGAGTTCGAGTCCATCACGAAAATTGGTCGCACCCATCTCATGGACGCAGTTCCACTAACGCTGGGCCAGGAGTTCTCCGGTTACGTTGCGCAATTAACGGCGGACATTGAGCGGCTCCACTTAGTACTGCCCGGCATTTACGAATTGGCCGCCGGCGGTACCGCGGTGGGAACGGGCCTTAACACCCACCGCGAGTTCGGCCAGCGTGTGGCGCAGGAGATTGCGCAGCTCACCTCACTTCCATTTGTCACCGCGCCCAACAAGTTCGCCGCACTCGCGGCACACGATGCGCTCGTATTTGCCCACGGCGCGATTCGCACCGTTGCGGCGAGTCTCACCAAAATCGCCGACGATCTTCGCTGGCTCGGCTCGGGTCCGCGCAGTGGACTCGGCGAACTTCGATTGCCCGAAAATGAGCCGGGCAGTTCAATTATGCCGGGCAAGGTGAACCCGACTCAGTCCGAGGCCATGATCATGGTGGCCATTCAGGTCTTTGGCAATGACGCCGCCGTCGCGATTGCGGGGTCGAGAGGAAACTTGGAACTCAATGTCTGTAAGCCCGTCATCATCTTCAACGTGTGTCACTCCATTGACCTGCTGAGCGACGCCTGTGACCGATTCCGTGAATTCTGTGTCGACGGTCTCGAAGCGGACCGCGAACAGATCGAACACCACCTCAACAATTCATTGATGTTGGTAACGGCTCTCAATCCAATCATTGGTTACGACAAGGCAGCTCTCGTGGCCAAAAAAGCGCACAAGGAAAAGTCGACCTTGCGCGAAGCGGCCCTATCGCTGGGTTTTCTCAGTGCGCAGGAGTTCGACGACGCCGTTGATCCCTCGAAAATGACGCACCCGTGAAGCGCCCGGAAAGACTCAGTGACGCGACGGTCGCCTCCTGGGTGCACCAGCACCCCGACTGGGTGGTGCACGAGGACCGGTTGATTGCGCGCTTCGCTATCTCGTACAACCACGGCATCGAGGTACTGATGATGGTGCGCGACAACGTCGATGAGTACGACCATCACCCTCGCGTAACGCTGGAGTACCGATTACTTACGATTGAACTGTGGACCCACGATCAGGGCGGAATTACGGAACTTGATCTGGCGTTGGCGGGACTATTTTCTCGAGCGGTGAGCGCAGTTTCCAGCTAGAGCAACGAAGGAGCCACGAACTCGTTGAGTAACGTGGCTGTCATGTCGCTTCGTCGCAGTCATTTGACGGGGCTCGACGGAATACGGGCCCTGGCGGTTCTCAGCGTGTTGTTTTACCACCTCGACTTTTCGTGGGCGAGGGGTGGGTTTCTCGGCGTTGACATCTTTTTCGTCCTCTCGGGTTTCTTGATCACGACGCTTCTCCTGGAAGAACGCGCCGAAACGGGCCGTCTCGTTCTGATTGAGTTCTGGCGCCGCCGAGCGCGACGGCTGCTGCCCGCGTTGTTCCTCATGGTTTCGATAGTTGTGATCGCGCCGCTCGTGATGAGTCGGGTCCTGGGGTCAAACGCACTGGGAGCAGTGGACTTGGGTCAACTTCGTGGGCTCGGACTCGCGAGCATTTTTTACTACGCCAACTGGTTTGCCATCACCTCGGGACCCGGATATTTCGCACAGTTTTCCAGCCAATCGCCGCTGCTGCATACCTGGTCGCTGGCGATTGAAGAACAGTTCTATCTGCTCTGGCCGCTGCTGACGTACTTTCTTGTTCGCCGGGGAGTAGGAGTTTCTCGCCGTCTCGGAATCGGCGTAGCCATTGCGGTGGCGGCGGGGTCCTCAGCGCTCATGGCGTTGCTCTATCGAGCGGGTTCTGCGTCCTCGCTCAACTTCGTTTACAACGCGAGCTTCACGCGTCTTTTTGACTTGGCCGTGGGTGCCGGTCTCGCGTGGTGGGTCGTGGAACGCCCGGCGACCCTACAGAGTGCCCGGTGGCTCAATCCACTGAGCGTGCTGTCACTCGGCGCACTGTTGTTCGCTTTTTACTTTGCGGGTTCACGCTCTCAACTACCGGGCAATGCGGTGCCGACGAATTTCATGTTCGACGGTGGCTTTTTGCTCTGTGCGGTGGGAGCCGCGTGCGTCATTGCGTCGGTGCGCGTTGAGGGATCGTGGCTCGCTCGAACGTTTTCGCTCAGACCGCTGCGCGCGATTGGCCAAGTCAGCTACGGCGTGTACCTGTGGCACTGGCCCATCATCATTTACGTCACCGCGGCGACCGTGCAC
>JANXTQ010000065.1 GCA_025352305.1 Actinomycetes bacterium | reverse complement strand
GGCGAGTGAGTGCCGCAGTCGCTGCAGGTAAAGACGGTGCTATTTCGACTCACAGCGGCCACGCTAGGTGGCCGCTGTAACCCTTAAGCGCTGGGAGCGGTGTCGAAGTCCACTGACGGGGGTAATCCCTCAACAGCTTCGAAGGACAGTTCCGATCCATCGGAACCCTCAATCGCATCAATCACGATGGTTTGACCCGAGTGGAACTCCTTGAAGAGCAACTTCTCGCTGAGGACGTCTTCAACGTAGGTCTGAATGGCGCGACGAAGCGGACGGGCTCCGAGTTCGGGGTCGTAACCCTTTTCGGCCAAGAAGGCCTGGGCCTTGAGGGTGAGTTCGAGTCCCACGCCCTGTACCGAGAGTTGCTCGCGCAGTCGCACGATGAACAGTTCGGCAATGGACATGACCTCTTCGCGGTCCAACTCGTGAAACACGATGGTGTCGTCAATGCGGTTGAGGAACTCGGGGCGAAAGTGCGCCTTAAGTGCCGCGTTGACTTTCTCCTTCATGCGCTCGTGCGTGGCGGCTTCGGAACCCTTGGCAAAGCCAATCGACGACTTTCGCAGGTCCGCGGTGCCGAGGTTCGACGTCATGATCAACACGGTGTTCTTAAAGTCCACCGCTCGTCCCTGCGCGTCAGTCAAACGACCGTCTTCGAGGATCTGCAGCAGGGTATTGAACACGTCGGGGTGCGCCTTTTCCACCTCGTCAAAGAGCACCACGGAGAAGGGCTTGCGACGAACGGCTTCGGTCAACTGACCGCCCTCGTCGTATCCCACGTAGCCCGGGGGTGAACCAACGAGTCGGCTCACGGTGTGCTTTTCCATGTACTCACTCATGTCGAGTTGAATCAGGGCGTCCTGGTCGTCAAAGAGAAACTCGGCCAGCGTTTTGGCGAGTTCGGTCTTTCCCACTCCGGTTGGTCCGAGGAAGATGAACGAACCGGCAGGTCGCTTGGGGTCC
Organism: Actinomycetes bacterium; assembly: GCA_025352305.1. Classification (GTDB taxonomy): domain Bacteria; phylum Actinomycetota; class Acidimicrobiia; order Acidimicrobiales; family RAAP-2; genus RAAP-2. Next base: position 6,223 of record JANXTQ010000065.1, on the reverse strand, counting down.
TTTAGACCCGCGCGAGTGCGACGAATCGCACGACTGAGCGCACTGACGGCCTCTTGTTGACCAATAATTCGCTTGTGGAGTTCCTCTTCCATGCGCAGCAGCTTGGAGGTCTCCTCTTCGGTGAGTCGGTACACCGGAATTCCAGTCCACACGGGCAACACCTCGGCAATAACTTCTTCGTCGACGATGTCGAGCGCCTTGGCGCTCGATGACTCCGAGGTGTCCTCGGCCGTCTCTTTTTTGGCGACTGCTTCGCGCTCTTGTTCTTCGAGGCGCTTGGCCTGTTCGAGAGCACCTTTTTCCAGCGCCGACTCTTTGTCACTACGCAGGCGCACAATCTCTTCGTCCAATTTCTTCAATGCCGGCGGAGCGTCCATGCGGCGAATGCGCAGGCGACTTCCCGCTTCGTCAATGAGGTCAATGGCCTTGTCCGGCAAGAAACGATCCGAAATGTAGCGATCGGCGAGATTCGCTGCGGCAATAAGCGCCTGGTCGGTGATGGTGACCGCGTGGAACTTCTCGTACACCTCGCGCAGACCCTTCAAGATCTCAATGGTCATTGCGACCGAGGGCTGCTCCACCTTCACGGGTTGAAAGCGCCGTTCGAGTGCGGCATCTTTTTCAATGTGCTTGCGGTACTCGTCGATGGTCGTGGCCCCGACGGTCTGGAGTTCTCCGCGCGCGAGCATCGGCTTAAGAATCGACGCCGCGTCAATCGCGCCTTCGGCCGCTCCGGCACCGACCAAAGTGTGAATTTCGTCGATGAACAAAATGATGTCCCCGCGAGTACGGATCTCTTTGAGCACCTTCTTCAAACGCTCTTCAAAATCACCGCGGTAGCGGCTACCCGCGACGAGTGCGCCGAGGTCCAGGGTGTAGATCTGCTTGCCGGCAAGGGTGCTCGGCACGTCGTTGGCCACGACGCGCTGCGCCAAACCTTCAACGATGGCGGTCTTTCCGACGCCGGGCTCACCAATGAGCACGGGGTTGTTCTTCGTGCGACGACTGAGCACCTGCATGACGCGCTCAATCTCTTTTTCACGACCGACGAGGGGATCGAGCTTTCCGTCGCGAGCAAGTTGCGTGAGGTTGCGACCGAACTGATCAAGCACGGCCGATCCGCTCGAAGAGTCGCCGTCAGATTTGGCGCTGCTCGACGGGGCTGCGCCGGCTTCTTTGCCCGGCTGGCCGCTCATCATCTGGATCACCTGTTGGCGAACTCGACCGAGGTCGGCGCCTAATTGGACGAGCACCTGGGCAGCAACGCCGTCACCTTCTCGAACGAGGCCGAGCAACATGTGCTCGGTGCCAATGTAGGAGTGGCCCAACTGCAGCGCTTCGCGCAAACTCAGCTCCAAAACCTTCTTGGCGCGAGGAGTAAAGGGGGGCGAGCCGGGAGTCGGATTGGAGTTGGCGCCAATGGCCTCTTCCACTTTCTCTCGGACCGCTTCAAAGGTGACGCCCAGGGCGTCAAGAGCCTTCGCCGCCACTCCTTCGCCTTCGCGGATGAGTCCCAGCAAGATGTGCTCGGTGCCAATGAATGCGTGATTGAGTTCGCGGGCTTCTTCTTGAGCCAGTACAAGTACTCGGCGAGCACGGTCGGTAAAACGTTCGAACAAGGCCAACCTCCAGTTGGATGTGTATTCGAGTGTAACGGTGGGTCTCGTCAATAAAATCTCGCCCGTCGGATCAGTCATTACGGCGTTCTAGGGTGTAACTGTGAATCTGCACGAGCGCCTGCGCCTTCCTCAAGTTGAGGCCGATCTGGTGCGCCTCGAAACGCTGCTCGCCGAATCGGTGATCATCGGCGATGCGTATCTGGACTCTGTAACTACACATCTGATTTACGCCGGTGGAAAACGTCTTCGCCCACTACTCGCCATCAGTTCGGCGACGGGTGGACGTCACGAAGCAACGAGTGACGACCTGCTTGGTGGCGTTGCGCTCGAACTGATGCACCTCGCGTCGCTGTATCACGACGACGTGATGGACGAAGCTGACGTGCGACGCAACGTGGACAGCGTCAACGCTCGCTACGGCAACTTGGTGGCGATTGTGGCGGGCGACTATCTCATGGCGAGATCGGCCGGTATCGCCGCCGATCTCGGGACGGAAATCGCGGGTCTGCTGGCGAGAACGCTCGCGTGGCTGACGCGTGGCCAGGTGTCCGAAGTGCGTACCTCGTACTCCATTGATCGAACCCTGGGTGACTACTACGAAGCCATAGAGGGCAAGACCGCCTCGCTCATGGCGTCCAGTTGCCGCGTGGGTGCGCTGACGTCGCATCGAAGCGCCGATGAAGTCGAAGCGCTCACCGAGTTTGGTCGCACCTTCGGAATGATTTACCAACTTCGCGACGATGTCTTAGACGTCGTGGCGACCGATGGCCAACTCGGAAAACCCGCCGGCCAGGATCTGGCTGAAGGCATCTATACGTTGCCCACCTTGGTAGCCCTCAACGACAGCGCCGTCGGCGCGGAGTTGCGAGAACTTCTAGGTTCCGCACTCGATGACGCGGAACGCGAACGAGCGCGCAAAATAGTCGTCGCCACTGACGGGGTGGCCGAAACAATTCGAGTGGCCAACGAACACGTCATTCGCGCGCACTCCGTGATCGACTCACTGAGCGACGAAAAACTGCGTGAGGGATATAAATCCCTCGTCTCGTCGTTGCTCGACGATCTTCGCGTTGGCTAGCTCAGGAGTCGCGTAACGGCTTCAGGGTCGGAAACGCGATGATCTCTCGAATATTGGGAGCGTCGGCGATCAACATCGCGAGGCGATCGACGCCGATGCCGAGACCGGCCGTTGGTGGCAGTCCCCACTCGAGGGCGCGAATGTAATCCTCATCAATTTCCATGGTTTCGTCCTGGCCAGCGGCCTTTAGACGCGCCTGGTCTTCGAAGCGCTTTCGCTGGTCGTCGGGGTCGTTCAGTTCGCTAAAGCCGTTCGCCAACTCGCGGCCCGCGCAGTAGACCTCGAAACGCTCGGTCAACAGATCGTCGTCTCGGTGTTGGCGCGACAGTGGCGAAACCTCAAGAGGAAAGTCCGTAACGAAAGTCGGATTCCACAAACCGTCTTCGCAGGTTGCTTCAAACAGTTCCGCCAAACACCTTCCGGTACCCCAGCTGTCATTGGCGACGACGGAACGTTGGCTGAGCAGTTCCACCAGCCGCTCGCGCGAACTGTGAACCGACACCTCTTCACCAACCGCCTCGCTCGTGAGCTCGGCCATGGAGCGTCGCGCCCACGGCGTAGCGAGGGACATCTCGCGATCCTGATAGGTCAGCTGTGTTGTTCCCAGAACCGCCTGCGCGGCGCCGGCACACAACTGCTCGGTCAGTTCCATCATGTTGTAGACGTCCCAGTACGCAACGTAGAGCTCGATCATCGTGAACTCGGGGTTATGGCGGGGACTGATTCCTTCATTTCGAAAGACCCGACCGAGTTCAAATATTCGTTCGAAACCACCAACCACGAGTCGCTTCAGCCACAGTTCGGGCGCAATGCGCAAGGAGAAGTCAAAATCAAAGGCGTTGTGATGCGTGGTGAACGGTCGCGCCGCCGCGCCCGAAGCAATAGCGCTGAGTATGGGCGTTTCGACTTCAATGAATCCTTGCGCCCACAACTGCTCACGCAAGGAACGAATGACGGCGCTGCGACGTGAAAGAGATTGTCGCGACTCCGGGTTCGCCCACAGGTCGGCCTCTCGGTGTCGGTATCGAAGGTCGTGGTCCGAAATTCCACTCCACTTGTCACCAAAGTTATGGCGCGCGACGGCCAACGTTTCCCAGGTCTTAACCTTGATCGATAGTTCGCCGCGCTTGGTGCGAACGACTTCGCCCTTGACGCCAACCCAGTCGCCGAGGTGCAACTTGGAGAAACTTTCGAACTCCTCGGTGATTGAACTGAGCGCAAAAAGCTGAATCTCTCCGGTCGAGTCCCGCATCGTGGCGAAGGCCAACTTGCCCTGCGTACGAAGCAACATCACTCGACCGGCCGCTGCTACCTCGACACCTGTTTCATCACCGTCGCCAATCGCGGCGTGGTCGCGCTGAAGATCGCCGGCAAAAGAGTTGTGATCAAAGTTGTACGGCGTGGTCACGACTCGTCTCCTACGTGGTTGCGTTCATGAACGATACGCAGCCCGTGAAGCGTCAGCCACGGTTCAACGTGATCCACGTACTTGGTGTGCGGGGCAATCAACGTGGCGAGTCCCCCGGTCGCTACGACGGTGCTTGGTCCGAGAACTTCCACGAACCGCTCGGTCAGCCCGTCGACCTGAGCAGCAAATCCGTAGAGCACACCGGACTGAATTGACTCCACGGTCGAGCGCCCGATCACTGATCGCGGCTCGGTCAGTTCGACCGAGCGCAGCGCGGCGGCGTGGGTATACAGAGCTTCTAAGGAGATAGCGACGCCCGGAGAGATCGCGCCGCCGAGGTACTCGCCGGTCGCGCTAATGGCGTCAAAGGTGGTCGCAGTTCCCAGATCGACCACGATCGTCGGTCCGCCAAATAAGTCGAAAGCGCCCACGGAGTTAGCAATGCGGTCCGCACCCACCTCGCGCGGGTTGTCGTACAAAATGGGCATGCCGGACTTCGTCCCGGGTGCGAGCACCGTCATGGGCAGATTGGCGAACCACCGCGACGCCATGCGACGAAGTTGGGTCGTGACTCCGGGCACCGAGGATGAGATAGCGAGTCCGCTCACCGTTCCGCGCAGATCCAGACCTTCCAAGTCGAGTAACTGCGTGATGATCATGGCGTGTTCGTCGGGTGTTCGCTCCGAACTAGTCGAGAGCCGCCAGTGATAAGCGAGCCCGCGTTCGCCCTGCGCGCGAGCAAAGCCGGTGGGTGCCTCTACGTAACCCGGCTCACCGAAGAGCCCCATGACCGTTTCGGTGTTACCTACGTCAATGGCCAGCAGCATGAGACTCCTCGGGGGCGCTAACGACTGTCACGGGTCCATTATCTAACAGTCGAACCCCATCGACGATCCCGGCGATTATCGCTCGGGCGTTGCCCTCATCTTTCGGCGTCAGTGCGCGCAATGTGTCGCTGTCGACAATCTGAGCGTAAGCAGTCTCAACACCGTGTTCGTTAAGGACGCGTTTCATCGCGCTGCGTGCCTCGTCGGCGCTGAGCGGCGGCGCTGACGAGAGTTCCTTCAGCGCGCGAGAGAGACCGAGCGCTCGGGCGCGTCCCGATTCACTCAAGCGCACGTTTCGACTCGAGAGTGCGAGACCATCGGCGTCTCTCACCGTCGGGCAACCAACAACCGTGACCGCGAGCGCAAGGTCGCTGACCAGTCGACGAACGATGGCGAGTTGCTGAAAGTCCTTCTCGCCAAAAAAAGCCGTGGACTCTCCGGTCAACGAAAGAATTTTGGTCACGACTGCCGCGACGCCGCTGAAATGTCCCGGACGCTGGGCACCCTCCCACTGTTCAGAAAGTTCGGGAACGACGACGGTGGTTGTCTCTCGCTCGCCGTAGTGCGGCCACATTTCAGCAACCGACGGAACTATGACTGTGTCGGCGCCCCACCGCTCACAGGCAGCGAGGTCCGCTTCCACGGTCTCGGGATAGTTTGCGAAATCGTCCGGTGACGAGAACTGCAGCGGATTGACGAAAATAGTGACGATTACCTCGTCGCAGTTCTCTCTCGCTGCCGCAATGAGCGATTCGTGGCCAGCGTGCAGAGCACCCATGGTCGCAACGAGACCAACGCTACGACCCCTTCGTCGAGCGTCATTGGCCGCACTACGCCACTGGGCCAAGGTGCTGAGTTGTTGCATCTACTTCGTGGCGAAGGCGCTGCGCTGTTCGGCGAGCGCGAGTGCGGCCTGAGTGAGCGCCACGTACGTCGCGCGTTCGCTCTCGGGAATCGCCTCCAGGTGTGCATCGATGGTTACGAGGTCGCCGCGCGACGCGGGTCCCGTTAAGGCGGCCTCTGCACCGAGGGCCGCCACGTCGTCGAGGGCGCTTTGGGCCAACGATAAAAACGAACTGAGCTCCAGACCCGCCGACTGAGCCAATCGATCAACGTGGCCGAGCAACGCCACGAGGTGATTAGCCGCGACGCAGGCGGTGGCGTGATACGCCGCGCGCGCATCATCGCTCAGAGAAAACGACGATCCGCCGAGAGAGGCCACGACCTCACGCACGAGAGGGTCTCCAGCCACGCAGTACGACGCACCGAGCAACCGCGCGGCACCTAACTC
>JANXTQ010000064.1 GCA_025352305.1 Actinomycetes bacterium | reverse complement strand
CTCTCCAGGGCATCACCGTACGAGCCACGGGAGCGACCAATGACCGAGGATTTCTGATGGATCTAGGAGGAACGATGCGCCTGGAGCACGACCGATTGATCGGACTAGGTCGCTTGGCCACTCTCGCCAGTGGGGTTTCTTTTGTTGCGTCCCATGCCGGCTCGTCAATTACTGACTGCACGATTACCGATGGCCTCAATGGCGTGTACGGCTCACGTAGTGCTCAATTGGTAGTAGCTCACAACTCCATTTTCTCGAGTCGGCTCGATGGGATTCAAATGCAGTCAATCGGAGCGGGCCTGGCGATTCAGTACAACCACGTCACCTCGAGTGGGCTCGACGGACTGTCGCTCAGTGGTGCGAGTTTTAGTGCGGACATTAGCGACAACGTGGTAGTGAGTTCTGCTCGATACGCACTGCTTGACTACAACTCGTCCGGAGCACTACGACTCTTCGCCAATAGATTCGATGGCGCCTTTGACGGCGTTGTCATGAATTCAAGTTCCCACGTGACGATGCGCGCCAATGAAGTCAGTTCCGCCCAGCGCTTCGCTGTTCGCCTGTCGGGCGACACCCAACACGTAGAGATCGCAGCAAATCAGATCTCCGCTAGCGCGGTGGGTGTTTACATCTCCGGCGGACCTCGCGCTAATCACGTCATTGCTAATCAGTTCAGTTCCAACGGTGAGGACGTGCGCATCCGGGCCAACTCACCGGGCAACTCGGTGCAGCCCGTACCGAGACGAAGCGAACTGGAAAGCGTCTAAGCGTGCACGCTCACCACCTCTTCGGCCTGCCCACGTGGGTACCCATATCAATAATCGGTTTTATTACGTGGGGTGCGTGGCTGTTACGGCAGTTTCTCGGATCGCTTTATCGACCCGCTGTTAATGACCACCGAGAAACCACCTCGTTGGTAGTACCGGTGTACCGCGAAGACATCTCGGTTCTCGAGTACTGCATGGAAACCTGGTTGTTCCACAACCCCCACGAAATAATTCTCGTAATTGACGTGACGGAGACCGAAATAATTGAGCGGTCCGCTCAGTGGAGCAAGCAAGACCCGCGGATTCGATCCATTGTTGCCATCAAACCGGGCAAGCGACACGCGTTGGCTCTCGGAGTGCGTTCAGCCACCAGCGACGTCGTCGTTCTCACCGACTCCGACACGATTTGGGAGGGTGACTTTCTCGCAAATCTACTGATGGGATTTGTCGATCCGACTGTTGGCGGCGTCGGTTGTCGTCAGAACGTATATCAACCGGGCGGTTATCTGTGGCGACGAATTGCGGACTGGATGCTGGACGTTCGCTTTCTGCACTTCTTGCCCTCCATGGCGCGCCACGGGGCCATTCCGTGCATATCCGGTCGCACCGCAGCGTATCGGCGAAGCGTCATCACGCCCTTGCTGGACGAGTTGGAGTTTGAAACGTTCTTCGGACGTGCGTGCATATCGGGAGACGACGGGCGACTGACGTGGCTCATTTTGAGCAACGGTTGGAAGGCCGGTTACCAGAGTTCCGCGCGAGCACTCACGGTTTTTCCCAATAACTTCTCGGGCTTCGCCAAACAGCGCGTGCGTTGGAGTCGAAATAGTTTTCGCTGCTACCTGCGCGCAATGGGTCGGGGGTGGCTGTGGCGCCAGCCCGTCATCACGTCGCTGAGCGTTCTTCAAAATTTGTTGGGACCGTTTACGTTGACGTTGGTCACCGGACTGCTCATCGCGGCCCTCGTCCAAGGCGAATGGCTCGTTGCCTTCATCACCACAATCTGGCTACTCGTGGGTCGTTCAATTAAGGGGATTGGGCATCTCGTTCGCGAACCCGCGTCGATTGTTTATCTACCCGTCATCACCTTGGTATTTGTCGCAGTCATGATCCCGATCAAGTTTTATGCGCTGTTCACCATGAACAAGCAAGGCTGGATAACGCGTAAACGCGATCAAGCTGTGGCTTCGGGTCAAGGCAGTGCCACGCTCGACCTGCCCCCGTCCCACTTCGACTAAGCGGTCACGGAGAGATTCGTTGGCGCTGCCACCGTGAATCGTCCAATTCGTAGAGGACTCGGTCGTGGAGGCGGTCGTCGCGATGTTGCCAGAACTCAAAGCGCTGAGCCACGACTTCATATCCCCCCCAGTTAGCTGGTCGAGGGATGTCGAGGCCCTCGAACTGGCGACTCAACGAAACTACGCGCGCTTCAAGTTCACTACGGCTCTCTAACGGGGCGCTCTGGTCGCTCGCGTGCGCACTGATCTG
>JANXTQ010000051.1 GCA_025352305.1 Actinomycetes bacterium | reverse complement strand
GGGCTTCACTAAAGGCAGCCGCGCGAGCGACGACCGCGCCGCTCGAGTTCACAACAAAACTCTGGCCGTCAAAGACCAGTTCGTCCTGTCCACCGACCATGTTTACGTAGGCAATTGCACAGTTGGTTTCACGCGCACGCTGGGCCACGACGGCTTCGCGGTCGTCTTGGCGCCCACGCGCAAATGGCGACGCGTTGGCCACCACGATCAAGCGAGCACCGGCGGCGGCGGCGTGCTGAGCGGGACCGTTGGCCGCCCAGATGTCCTCACAGATCAAAAATCCCACCATGACGCCCGAGATGTCGAGAACCGTCGCGGGTCCGCTGGCCGAGTGAAAGTAACGCTGTTCATCGAAGACGTCGTAGTTCGGCAGCAGCCGCTTTTGAGCAACGCCGAGGAGTTGGCCGGACCCAAATATCGCCAGCGCATTGGCGACCGGTGAGCCAAGCGCCGCGGGAGAGCCGTGCTCGCTGCGGCGAGCATCGCTCGGCGCCGACAGGTCCAGTTCGTACGTAGCGAGGGTGAGCGGCGCGCCCACGGCCATCGTTAGGGGACCACTGTTGGCAACCGCGTAATCCAAAACGTTCGAACAGGCGTCTAAAAAACCCTGTTTGAGCAGGAGATCTTCGGGCGGATAACCGCTGAGAGCCAGTTCGGGGGTAACCAGCAGGTGCGCGCCGGCGTCGCTCGCGGCCCCGGCCCAGCGCGAAATGGCCGCAGCGTTCGCGTCGAGGGCGCCCACGACGCTGTTCATTTGAGCGAGGGCGAGTCGCACGGCTGCCACGCGCTGGAGCCTATCTGTGGGGCCACTTTTGGCGTCATCTTTCACACGCCGTTAACGAAACTGAGTTCAGCGCCATGGCTCGTTCTAGAAGACTGTCCGCGTCGCCTTGGTGGGCGTCAAGGGCAACACTTAAGGAGCAACGTGGCGTATCAGGCCGAATACATCTGGATCGACGGGACCAAGCCGCTGGCCTTACTGCGCAGCAAGACCCGCATCATCGCCGACGGCAAGAAGCCGGCCATCTGGGGCTTCGACGGTTCGAGTACCAACCAAGCGACCGGTTCCAACTCGGACTGCGTCTTGAACCCGGTCTTTACCTGTCCCGACCCGTTGCGTGGTCCTAAGGACATCCTCGTGATGTGCGAAGTGCTGAACGTCGACATGACGCCGCACCCGAGCAACACCCGTGCGCGCTGCGTGCAGCTCGCAACAAAGTACGCCAGCTTCGAACCATGGTTTGGAATTGAGCAGGAGTACACGTTGCTCCAAGACGGTCGACCGTACGGCTGGCCGGAGAGTGGTTTTCCCGAGCCCCAGGGTCCCTACTACTGCGGCGTCGGCGGATCCAAAATGCCCGGCCGCGAAATTGTTGAAGCCCACACACTCGCCTGCATGCGCGCCGGACTCGCGATTGAAGGAACCAACGCCGAAGTGATGATGGCTCAGTGGGAGTTCCAGATCGGTGTCCTCGGAGCCGTTGAGGTCGGCGACCAACTCTGGACTGCTCGCTGGTTGCTCAACCGCATTAGCGAAGAGTTCGGCGTGGACGCGAGTCTCGCCGCCAAGCCCATCAAGGGTGACTGGAACGGCGCGGGAGCGCACACCAACTTTTCGACCAAGCAGATGCGCGCCAACGGTGGTTGGGACGCGATCATTGCTGGTTGCGAAGCCATTGGTACGCGCGTCATGGAGCACATTGAGGTCTACGGCGTGGGAACCGACGAGCGACTGACCGGCGCGCACGAAACAGCGCACTGGTCCAAGTTCTCTTACGGCACCTCGGACCGCGGAGCGTCCATTCGAATCCCGTGGGCCGTGGCCGTGGACAAGAAGGGTTGGCTAGAAGATCGTCGACCCAACGCGAACATGGATCCCTACGCCGTGGCCGCCATCATGGTCGAAACCGTCTGTGGCGCCGCATCGGCGAAGAAGGCGCCCGCGAAGGTAGCGGCCAAGAAGGCACCAGCCAAAAAGGCCGTTGCGAAGAAGGCGCCAGCCAAAAAGGCGGCGGCTAAGAAGGCCGCTCGTCGCTAAGTCCGCTGACTCTAAAAGCCCCGCCGCATCAAACGCGGCGGGGCTTTTGCTTTGGCCATCGGAGCAATATTTCGCCAAGTGAAAGAATGAACTATGCAAAGTCAGGCTGACTACGTTCTTCGAACCGTGGAAGAGCGCGGCGTGCGCTTTGTTCAGTTGTGGTTTACCGACGTACTCGGGCGACACAAGGCCTTTCACGTCACCCCCGCCGAACTCGCCGACGCCCTCGAAGAGGGCATGACCTTTGACGGCAGTGCGATTGACGGATTTGCCCGCTTCAGCGAGTCCGACGTTTTAGCGCGTCCCGACCTCACCACCTTTCAGTTGCTGCCCTGGTACGGTGAAGGCGCGGGTGTCGCGAGCGTGTTCTGTGACATCGTGAGCATCGATGGAACGCCCTTTGAGGGATGTCCGCGCCAACAACTGCGTCGCGTGCTCTCGGGCGCGCGCGAACAGGGTTACACCTTTTTTGTGGCTCCGGAGATTGAGTACTTCTACTTCAACTCCCTCGAGGCGAGCGGTGCACCGGTCCCGGTCGATCGCGGAAGTTACTTCGATCTCACGACGGACGACGCGGCGAGCCAACTTCGCCGACGAACCGTACTGACGCTCGAAGAGATGGGTATCGGCGTCGAGCACGCCCAACACGAAGATGCGCCGGGCCAACACGAAATCGACCTGCGCTACACCGACGCTCTCACAATGGCCGACACGATCATGACGGTGCGTCTCGTCATTAAAGAGTTAGCCCGCCAAAGTGGCCTCGCGGCGAGCTTTATGCCCAAGCCCCTCAGCCACGAACAGGGCTCGGGCATGCACACGCATCTGTCACTGTGGAAAGAGGATCGCAACGCCTTCGTCGGAGACGGACCGTACGGACTGTCCCTGCTGGCTCAACAGTTCATTGCCGGACTGATTGAGCACGCTCCGGAGATCACCGCCATCACCAATCAGTGGGTCAACTCCTACAAGCGCCTCGTGCCGGGTCACGAAGCGCCCGTGAACTCCGCGTGGGCGCGTTTTGAGCAGTCCGCGCTGGTGCGCGTTCCGACCGTGAAGACCGGTCGCATTGAGTCCACACGCGTCGAGTACCGCGCACCGGACCCCGCGGCGAATCCGTACCTAGCGTTCGCGGTGATCTTGGCCGCGGGACTACGCGGAATTGAAAATGGCTACGAACTGCCCGCCGAAGGTGCGTCGTCTCGACCGCTGCCGCGTTCGCTCGCCGAAGCGGTGGAGCTGATGGAGAACTCCCAGTTGCTTCACGAGACCCTCGGCGAGCACCTCGTGAAGTGGTTTCTTACTAACAAGCGAGCCGAGTGGGCGTCGTATCGATCAGAGGTGACGCCCTTTGAACTCGAACGGTACCTACCCCTCCTGTGAACTACGACGTCGTGCTCTGCGTACCGGCCTGCGAGGGACCGGTTCGAAAAGCGTTTGAGATCGCGGGCGTTCGTTCGGCCGTGGCGTCATCGGGACGGCTGAACGAAATTGCGGCACTGGAAGGTGACGACGGATTCGCCGGCGCAATTGTCGACGCCACCACCGTCTCGTTCACCGACGCCATGAACCTCTGTCGCCAACTTCGCGCTCG
>JANXTQ010000015.1 GCA_025352305.1 Actinomycetes bacterium | reverse complement strand
CAGATTTACGAGGGCACGAATCAGGTTCAGCGAGTCGTCGTCGCAAAACACTTGCTCAAATAGAGTTCGTTCACTGTGAGGTGCACCGGCAGCGACGTCCGCGACGATCGAGGCCGTGAGTGATCTGTCGATGGACGGGATGGAGACTCTGTTCCGTCGCAACTGTCGGCGAATCCGCGCAATCACCTATTTCTTGAAGTACCTCATCGCGCCTCATAATCCGCGCATACCAGTGTCGTGCTGCTAGCTCACTAATTCAAAAAATCAAAGCAATCGCGTTTGATTATGACGAAGGGGTTCCGGTGCCACCGGTGCAGGACGCACCCTGCTCGGTGCCCTGGGCGCCACCCTGGTAGTGCGTCACGAATTTCTGCAGCAGGGTCATTTTGAGATGGTCGAAACGCAATTGAGCCCCCCACGCCGTCGCGACAAAGGGAGAAGTTTGCGCCGCATAGGGGCTGAGGATTAAGTATCGCTGGCTGCCGAAGTAGTGAGTCTGGACATAGCCCGTCAGCTGAGAAATCTGCTCGGCCGTGGCTTTTTTCGAATACGTAATCCACACCGAACCGTGCTCCAACGAGTGCACAGCGTTTTCTACTCGAACGGGAGACGTGTAAACGCCACAGTTCAACCACACCCCATCGTGTGCACCTCCAGCGGGCGGGGAGTGGTCGTAGACCACATTGCCGGTGACGTGTTGGTGATTGGTTTCGGGGAATACGGACCAAGGAAGTGATGACGGCGACGAACGAGTTAGAACAATGACCACTGCGCCAATCATGATGAGAGCCGCGAGAATCATCATCTGCGGGCGACCGAAGCGTTTGTTCCACACGCTTCGGCGCTGCTGGGCCGCGGTGGGTCGGCGCGTCTCGCGGTTTTGGATCCGTGCGGCTTTGCCCATCTCTTTCTCCTCCGTGTTTGATGCGTAACTTATCTACTAAAAAACACCAGACACCTTGCGCGACGAGCCGGTTGTGACGACGGGACCGATTTCGTCAACGTGAGGGTTCAGCGATTCACGATCTCACTTTAATTGGTCAACCAACTGCGCTAGAGGCGACTGATCGCAACAAAGCCGCCGTTACTTGGAGTCAGGCATCAGTCCCGTGCGTGCGTCATTCTTCGCCTTCTTCGCCGTGCGCTTCTCTTTGAGGGACTTGCCGACCTTTTTTTGATTGTGCTGTGCCGGTACTTTGCCTGCCATGGTGCTCCTCTGGGGCCAGTGCCTGAAGGTACGTGTGCCGCTAACAAGGCTTATCAGAGATTGCGGCGCCCCCGGCGCATGAGACCACGAAGCAGTTCGAACTGCTCAGTAATTCGAGCGGGTGGATGTCAATGGTTGACGTCAATTTTGGCCCTTACGCACCATCGCCGAAATCTGAACGATGCTTTGTTACGTTGCGGAGCTAATGGCTTCGGACTGATTCGGAGCGGCGAAGGAGGATGACGTGCTCAAGGGATTCAAGAACTTTCTGATGCAGGGCGATCTCATCATCGTTGCGGTCGGCTTGGTGGTAGCGCTGGCGTTCAGCACCCTGATAAAGGCCTTTACCGACAACATCGTTACGCCGCTGATCAACTCCGTTGCCGGCGGGGGAAGTACGGGTCAGGGATTGGGATGGACGGTGAATGGACAGCGCATCGATCTCGGTTCATTCATATCTGCCGTGGTCTACTTCGTTGTCTTCATGTTGGTCGTCTACTACTTCATCGTTACGCCGTACCGCTCGTACATGGCTCGGCGTGGAACGAGTGTATTTGGCGAACCGGCCCCGGCCAAGGCGTGTCCGCACTGTTTGTCGGGAGGACTTCCGCTGGCCGCAACTCGATGCAAGTTTTGTGCGGGAGAGATCGCCAGTTAATTGGGTCGACTTAGTTGGCCAACTGATGGTTCGTTGGTCGTCAGTCACAATGTAGGCGTGAGTCGATTGCAATCAGAGTCGATGGTCCCTCGTCGCGCGTGGTCGATGCTGATGCTGGCTTCCGCCGCTCAAGGTGCGGTGAGCATCTTTTTGATCGCACCGGCGTACTTGATTGTGGTGTGGCACAACCACGATCACCTGTCGATAGCTCGCGCGGGGACCTTGGCGGCACTTCCCAACGTAGGAATGGTGGTAGCGCTCATTGCGTGGGGCGCCCTGGCAGATCGCATCGGAGAAAAGGTTGTACTCGTCAGCGGCCTGAGCGGCTGCGCGATCATCGCCGCCGCCTGCACGCGAGTACACAGTTTTGCTTCATTGGGATTCTTCTTTTTCCTCGGCGGCGTGTTCGCCGCGAGCGCTAACGCCGCGAGCGGACGCGTCGTTGTCGGATGGTTCCCTGAACATCGTCGCGGATTGGCGATGGGTATTCGACAGATCTCTCAACCGGTGGGAGCGACGGTGGCCGCCCTGAGCGTTCCTGGAGTAGCGCAACATTTCGGAACTTCGTGGGCGTTGGCGATTCCCGCGGTCGCAATCGGCTTCGTTGCAGTCGCGTGCGCCGCACAGCTGCAAAATCCACATCGTGTTGCCTCATCACAATTCAACGAACCACCGCAGAATCCTTATCGAATGAGCAGTTACCTGTGGCGCATTCACGCCGTGTCGGCCCTGCTTGTTGTACCCCAATTCACCTTGTCGGTCTTTGGTGTCTTATGGCTCGTCACTGACCGACATTGGTCGGCGGTATCTGCGGGTGTGTTGATCGGCGTGTCGCAATTGATTGGATCTGGCGGTCGAATTGTTATTGGACTGTGGAGCGATCGAGTCAGGAGCCGGGTAAGCCTTCTTCGCCTCATCGCGGTCGCCGCGAGTGTCGCCATGGTGGTCTTGGCGGTGCTCGATCACGCCCATTGGGCAGTGGCCGCAGCCGTCTTTGTCATCGCGACCACGATCTCAGTGGCAGATAATGGCTTGGCCTTTACGACCGTGGCCGAGGTGGCGGGATCGGCGTGGGCCGGTCGCGCGCTGGGCGCACAAAACACTGGTCAATTCATATCAGCATCGGCGGTGGGACCAACAATGGGCGCACTGATTGTGTCGGTCGGGTTTCCCTGGACATTCGTCGCAGCGGGGGCCGTGGCGTTGCTGGCGGTACCAATGGTTCCGCGTCGAGACGAATCAGCGAGAATAAGCCCATGAGTTCACTGATGACGAACTTCAGCGATCGATCCCATCGACGACGACGTCGCCGAAGGAATTTTCGTTTGGCGTGGTTGGCGACCGCGATAGTGGTTTCGGGTACTGCTGGAGTGATTGCACTTCAGGGATCCGGTCCGTCGCGACCTTCGGCGATCCGTCAGTGGGTGCGTCACGTTGAAGTGAGCGACGCCGCAGTGCTTAAACGTGACTTTCACGCATTTGCGAATCCTCCGACGCACTCGTCTAAAGCACATCTACGCGAATTATGTGTGCAAGGCAGGCGAGATCTCGCAACGATTTCGACTCATCGCGGTGCTCCATACCGCGGTGTGCAAAAACGTTATGCGCGAATTCTTGCGGTGGGATCGGCGCTGTACTTCAACTGCCTGAGTGCTCTCGATCATCACAGTCGCCGAGCTCTTGCTCGCATTCACGGGCTCGTCGTAAAGTTCGAGGCGTCCGCCACAACTTTTGACCGCTTTGCCCGTCGATTCCACGTTCGTTTCGTGGAGTGACATCGTGACTGGTGTTGCTCATCGCGGTGATTCTCCATTAGCTGTCATTCTCGGATACGACTCAATTCGCCCTGAAAGACCACGGAGATGTTGGGTCCCCGTATTCGATGCGCTCGGCCGATACCCTCTGCTCTGAACGCCGACCGGCGTCGATAGGGGGACTAATGACTAACTCGATAGCCAATTTGGCTGGAGCAGGGACGGCGGTCTTTTTGCTGCTGTTTCTCTCCAGTGTGGGAAGCATTATCACCTACATCATCATCGTTGTAGCAAACCGCTCGGAACCAGATCCCACCGGAAAACGACCAATGGCGGTCTACTTCTTCGGTGGGTCTTTTCTTACTTTGTGGGTTGCGTATCTTGGACTCGTAGAAGTTGTGGTCAGTCTGGTCAGCCTGATTGGCACCAATGTTGAATTCAACTTCACCCGCGAACAACACCCGGTCGGTGATAGTGCAATTCGCGGTATCTCAATTGGCCTCATTCTGTTTCTGGTGGCCGGTTACGCCCACTATCAGCATCGACGTCGCGGACTGGAGTTGGCCGCCAGCGAGTCGGATGCGTCAAGTCCCACCAAACGAGTCGCGCGTAGCTACGTCGCGGTGGTTTCATTCGTCGCGACGCTGATCGCCATAATTATGAGTTGTGCATTTATCTATACGACGCTGACCTTGTTGGCACCCGGTATCTATCACGGTGCGTCCAATCGAACCGCCACCGCAAAGGGCATGCTGGTTGAAGCCTTCGTACTCGTGTTGTCCGGTCTTGTTTTCTGGTCTCATCAGAATTTGGCGCCGGGGGCGATGCGCCTATTCGCGCACAAGGATCCCGTTGTGGCGACGGACGTGGTCTCGCCACCGGAGTAACAATCGAATCAAGACCCCCGGGCCGTCGTTCACGGCCCGGGGGTCTTGATGTTCGTGGTCCGCGCTCGGTTGAGTCGGCAGCGATAAGTTGAGCGCATGACTAATCACCTCGAAGAACTACTGCGCCAATGCCTCGACGGCCGTCGTCTGCTCGAACACCCGTTTTATCAGCGCTGGGAAGCCGGCGTGCTCGCTGACGGCGAGCTGCGCGACTACGCACAGCAGTACCGCTACTTTGAAACGCACTTGGTGAATTTCCTAAGCGAATTGGCGGACCGACTTCCTGAAGGAGCGGCGCGCGAGAGTGTGGCCGACAACCTTCGCGATGAAGTCAGTTCACCAACTCACTTGGAACTCTTTGAGCAGTTCGCCGACTTCTACGAAGCAACTGAAGCGCCCATCTCGCCGGCCATGGAGCAATTGATTGCTGCCTACCAGTCGGTCTTAGCGCGTTCGAACGCTACGGCTCTGGCCGGTTTACTCGCCTACGAACTTCAAGGCGCAGAGATTGCCGAATCCAAAGCGGCCGGCCTGCGGGCGCACTACGGCGTCAGCGAGGTTGCTGCCACCTTTTGGGACGTTCACGGAACTCTCGAGGTTGATCACGCCCAGTGGACACTTGAAGGCTTGGCGTCTCTTTCGCCCTCCGACGAGGACGTGCGAACTGGCGCCAGCGATGTCGCGAGCGCGTGGTGGGAATTTCTCAGCGAGCGCGAGGCCTTAGTCGCCGCGTAGCCTCGTTTTCGCTGTGGTCCCGCGTGACTAGCGTTATGCGGTCAAGGAGACCCAAGTGACCCCCACTACCGACGCGTCAACGCTCGTTCGTCGCGCCATTGTTACCTACGGAGCGAGCGAACTTTTGACGCTCGTTGACTCGCTCAACCTTCAGCCGAGCGCACGCGTAGACGTTGTGATCTTGGCTCCTTTACGCAATCTGCATCGTGGTCGAAACGTCAACGCTTTCGCGTCGAATGCGCCCATGCTGGCCGTTCGCTTTCTGGCTGAACTCATATCGGCGGACGCGCTCAATCGAGTCGTGGAGTTGTTGGGCGACAACTCAGATGAACCGAGTTTGGAACAACTCACCGCCGCCGTCGACGCACTGCTCGCCGAGGAGTTCGCACCCTCTGTCGTGGCCACGATGCTCGCGTTAGCTGCTGCCAACGCCGTGCCGGCGGCGCCGCACTGTGTGACCCTTTTGGAAAGACGTGAGGAGTTCTCACTCGTGCCATTGGAACTGGTCGCCGCGGCGTCACCGCTCGCGCCGGCGCACTCAGTGGATCCCAAGATCCGTGAACAACGTGCAAAGCGCCGAGACGAACAAAAGTTGGCTCGTCAGCGACAAAATTCGCGACCCCCGAGCCGGCCCGCCAAAACCAAAAGCGCTCCGCCTCGCCCGGTGACACCTTCGCCGGTGGTGCGATACGAAGTCGATAGTGAGAACATCATCGTTCCGCCCAATACTTCTGTCCAGGCGACACCGGTCATCGAGCGACGCCGCATCATCCTGACTCCATTGGAAGAGACGCGTTTTAATACCGAGCATCCCCTCAGCGGAACCGTGATTGCGCTCGACGTTCCCTTCGACGCACCTAATACCGACGAACTTTCAGTTTCCGGCAAACTTCGTCCGGTTCTCGTGGTTGCGGGCGCAGCGGAAGAGTTGCTCGTTCTGCCCATTTTTTCAAACGACGTGCCGGATCGCGTGCCGTTTTTGAGTTGGAAGCAGATTGGCCTCGACCACGCGAGTTTTCTCGGGCTCGACCGCGTCAGTGTGGAGCTCGAGCCATCGACCGCGATTCGTCGTATCGGTCGATTGAACGACCAAGAGTGGAACGCACTGCTCTAACAGGTGCGACGAAGCCATTCGAGCAAGTAGCCGCTCGGGTGTGAACGTTTGGTGACGTGCCAGCAACGCTGACGAAAAGCGCTAGCGAGTGGATCGCCGAGCGATGGCCAGTCATCGCTGCGAACATAAAGCGTGCTCGTCGCAGTTGAGAGTTGCTTGACGGCTCCTGCGGGGTCGTATCCACCCTCGATGATGGTTCCGGGCATCACCACGACGCGCCGATGGGTACTGAGTGGCGCGAATCCGGTGTTGTACTCCGCTGAAAACGTGAGACGCACGCGAGATGATTCGTAGTAGGTCCACGGCCAGCGCGCAGTGCCCTCGATGAGTACTGAACCGTGAGGTTGGAGTAGTTCTTGCTGCGCGGCCAGGGCCACGGGTCCAAAGGACCCGCCGGTGTAGTGGGAGCGGTGAACGACGCGGTCGCTGAGACAGAAGATCGAAAATCCCACCAAGGCCGCAACCCCAACCCGAGACAGCACGAGTTGACGTGTAGCGAGCCAACTCACGGCACCTTCGCTGCCGTAGGCAACGAGCAGAGCAAGGGCGGGATAGAG
>JANXTQ010000006.1 GCA_025352305.1 Actinomycetes bacterium | reverse complement strand
TGTCGACGGAGTAAGCAGTATTGAACTGCTCGTGGGCGCCATGGATGCGCTGCAGCGCCGTGAACTGCTGCAAACGGCGCGAGCCTTGGCACAAAGGAGCGCTCCGGCGACCTCTATTCCCCTGGGCGCACCGGTAATTGCCATCTCGTCGGGCAAGGGCGGCGTCGGAAAGTCCTCGGTCGCGGCCAACCTCGCGACCGCACTCTCGAGAAGCGGACGCGTCGTGGGCGTGTTGGACGCCGACATCTGGGGATTCTCGCTGCCACGACTGCTCGGCGTGCAAGGCCAGGTCGAAGCTCGAGGCGGAAAAATGATTCCCCTCGAACGAAAGATCGGCCCCGGAATATTGCGAGTGCTGTCGATGGGATTTCTCGCCGAAGAGGAGCAGGCGCTCTTATGGCGCGGACTGATTGTGCAAAAGGCGGTGCAACAGTTCGTCCACGACGCCGACTGGTCGGGTATTGATTACCTCATTATCGACACCCCACCGGGCACGGGAGATATCGCGATGGCGCTCGCGCGCATCCTGCCTCAGAGTGGACACCTAATCGTGACGACACCCGCAATGGCTGCGCAACGAGTTGCGGCGCGCGCCGCAGATTTTGCTCGAAGGAGCAACGTGCGCGTTCTCGGAGTGATTGAAAACATGAGCGGATTCGACTGCAGTTGCGGCGAGCACCATGCGCTCTTCGGTGAAGGTGGTGGACAGTCACTCGCTAACGAGTTGCACGTCCCGCTGCTCGCCGCCATCCCACTTCGTCGTGAGGTGTCACACGGTGGTGATGTTGGCGAGCCGGCCGTACTCGGCGACGACGCCACGTCGCGCATTTTTGATGCAGTGATGGACCGATTGGTACGAGAAATTGCGCCGCCCGTTGGAGCTGCGGGCTGTTCGGCGCGACTGCTCGACGCCGTGCAACAAGCAGTCGCTCTGGGCGACTAGCGCTGCTCGCTACCCCTCAAAGCCCGAGTCGCCCGGCAGCAGAATCGCAATCTCGCCGTTGCGATTGACGATCTTCGGTTCAATGCGCGGAATGTCGGTGAGTGTTTGCGCGTGAGCCAAAACATCAGCGGCGCAGTTGAACGATTCAATCGCTTCGAGATTTCGAATCGTCGGAAAGATCATCTCCAGTTCCCCTCGCCTCTGACGTTCGAGCGCATCACTTGGTCGAACCCACAGATCCGCCACTGTCTCACCCTGATCGTGAGCGGCGAGCTGAGCTTCGGGCGCGAGCGCCACAAAGAACCGAGTGTCGTAGCGACGCGGCGGTCCAACGGGCGTGACCCAGTGCGCAATGTATTCGAGACGAGAGAGATCGAGGCGCAAGTTCTCTTGCGTAACGACGTCGAGAAAACGAACCGCGCGATCGTTGACCGCTCGACGGTGCTGAGCGAAACGCGCCATGACGGGTGGATCATCGAGGCGAACGGGCTCTGACTTTTCGTTGAGCGCGACCAACAACCCGGCCTCTTCAAACAGTTCACGCAAACAGGCCACGTAGTAAGCGAGGCCGCCGGAGGGCAGATCAAGTCGAGCCGACGCCGACGCGTCGCTGACGCCCTCGACGCGATGTTCCGCCGTCGATGTGGAGTCCGCTTCATCGACGCCGCCGCCCGGAAATACGTACGCGCCACCGACGAAATCACTGTTGAGATTTCGCCTCAACATCAGTACTTCAAATCCGTCGTCGCCGTCACGAACCATCATGACGGTCGCAGCGGGGCGCGGAACGAGGAGATCACTCATTCACAGAACCTACTTAAGAGCCCCATAAAGTTCGAAGTGGCTCCTCCAAGGGGACGAGTAAGTTGTGGGCCGATCAGGGCACGAGGAGCACCATGGCGAAGTCGGCAACACACAAGAAGAGCACCACGAAAGTGGCGGCCAAGGGTCCGAGTCGCACCGCACCGGCGGGTCGGCCGGCCGGACTGTTCACGTGGGTTGCCGTAGGACTCGTGGTTCTCGTCATTGTGGCCTTGGTGGCGGTCAAAGTTCTGGGCGGCTCCAGCACCGCGAAGCCCACGGGCTCGTCGCTGACCTCGCCAACGATTGTGAGTGAACTGACCTCCGTCCCGCTCTCTACTTTTAACACCGTAGGCATCAACTCGCCCGCGGTCCAGATCTACGCCCCCGTCAAGACGAAAAATCAAAAAGTTCTCAAATGGGCCGACAGCGCCGGCGTGAAGCGACCAACCGTCTTTTATTTTGATGCTGAGTACAGTTCGTCCAGCGCTGCCATCCGGTGGGCGACCATCGTTGCGTTGTCACGCTTCGGATCTATTAGTGGTCTCTACAACGTCTTTTCTTCGAGTGTTGGTGTGTTTAAGAACACTCCGACGTTTACGTTTGTGCACACCAGATACGTTTCAAAGTGGATCAATTTCGTATCCGTCGAGAACTACTCCAACGTTCCCTACAACGGTTTCTATACACCGCTGCAGTCACCTACCACGACCGAATTGAAACTGGTTCAAAAGTATGACACTGCCAAGTACTTTCCCGGCCTGTCGCCGGCGGCCAGCGGGTCGATCCCTTTCGTCAGCTTTGGCAACCAAGTCCTTCTCGGTGGCCCCTCATACTCCCCGGCAGCGCTGACTAGCACCACTCGTGACGCCATCGCGAGCGTTCTTTCGGATCCGACCAACGCACTCGGCGCCGCCATCATTGCTTCAGCGAATCTCCAGACTGCATCGATCTGCAAAATAATCAAGAACGCCGACACCGCGGTATGCGCGACCTCAGGCGTAAAGGCGGCGTACCGAGCACTGCAGCTCTAACTGATCAACACAATTGCGCAATAGGCAGCGTGGACGACGATTGTCTCGTCACTCATTGGTTTAGCAATTTCGTCCTATTTGGAGTTCACGCACTTTCAGCCCGCGGCCGCAGGAGTGGGCTTTGTTCTGTGGCTCATCGGCGCCGAAGTGCTAGTTCTCGCCAAGTACTGCCTCTGGTGCAGCGGCGTTCACTTAGTGACGACTGCGCTGTTGATCGTGTTGACGCGCGTGAGTCCCGCGCAACTCGGTTGGGTCAGTTCGAACGAGTAACGAAACGGCGCTCGTCTTCGTTGAGTCCGCCCCAAATCCCGTGAATCTCGTGCGTGCGCAGAGCGAGCTCCAAGCACTCGGACTGCACGGCGCATCCCGCGCAAATTCGCTTCGCAACGGCTTCGCGTTCGCAGCGCTCCTCTTTACGCTCAATTGAATTCGGCGGATAAAACGCCTCGCGGTGAGCGCCTCGACACGCCGCTCCCGTTACCCAATCCACAGTCGTCGTTGACATTGCACATCCCCCCAGAAGTGGTCCCCAAACGCAGGCTACCGAGTGGGTGTCACGTACACAAGATCGCTGGTCAAAGTGGGAATTCGCTGCGAGTAATCAACTGGTCTCGACCCCATTACCGTTCTCTCGTGGACCTACGTGAGTTATTGCTGGAATCTCACGTTCGCTTCATCGTGGGTAAAGGTGGGGTGGGAAAGACGACCATCGCGGCCGCGTTGGCATTGGCCGGCGCCGCGAGTGGACTGCACGTTCAGATCATTGAGCTCGAAGGTCGTGACGAGCTGCTTCGTTGCTTTGACGTCGAAGGATCACTGGATTTCGAACCGCGCAATTTGTACACGCACGAGAGCGGCGGTGAAGTATCCGCGCGCCATTTGGGCGCCGACGAAGCGTTGCTCGAATGGCTACGCGATCACGGTTTTTCTCGCCTGCTTTCGCGACTTCGCAGTTCGGGCGCCCTCGACGTCATTGCGACGGCGATCCCGGGTATTCGCGATGTGTTGATCCTCGGAAAAATTAAGGCCCTGGCGCGCGAGCAGGTCGCGGACGTGATCATTGTTGACGCCCCCGCAACGGGTCATTCGTTGTCGCTGCTCGCCGCGCCCGCCGCGCTGAGCGCGGCCGCGCGTTCCGGGCCCAT
Organism: Actinomycetes bacterium; assembly: GCA_025352305.1. Lineage (GTDB taxonomy): Bacteria > Actinomycetota > Acidimicrobiia > Acidimicrobiales > RAAP-2 > RAAP-2. Next base: position 554 of record JANXTQ010000006.1, on the reverse strand, counting down.
TCGTCGACAGGCCGAAGAGGTCGCCGAGATGTTGCACGATGAACAGAGATGTTGTGTGACCTTGGTCACCCTCGCGGGTGAACTTCCCGTCAGCGAGGCAATCGAAGCCGCATTTGATTTAGAAGACCGTGCCGCGGTGGCGCTGTCGGTGCTCGTTGTTAATCAGTTCGACGGCGCGCACGCACAACTTCGAACCCCGTTAAGCACCGTCGATCGAGAACAGCTCAGTGCCGACGTGGCCCAAAGTGTCGAAGCTGCGCGGCTGTTCACCCTGGCTCGCGGCGACGAAGAACAACTTCAGCGTGAGCGATTGAGCGAGAAGCTCCCGCTCAATCAGTTGGTTGTTTCACATCTCGACGTCGACACGATCAACCTCGACGCCCTCATGAGCATCGCGACTCAGTTGCTCGACAGTGAGTTGCAGTGACCAGCTTTGCGGCGTCGCTCGCCGAACGCAAGGTGGTCGTTGTCGCGGGCACCGGTGGAGTGGGCAAGACGACGACATCTGCCGCGTTGGCAATGGCTCTCGCTCACCTCGGACTGCGCGTTTGTGT
>JANXTQ010000295.1 GCA_025352305.1 Actinomycetes bacterium | reverse complement strand
CAGTTCCTCGCTCGAGCGGGTGAAGAACTGGCCGAGCAACTCGCGAGCTACGACATCGATGTAGTGGCGACCGTCGCAACAATGGGCATACCCGTCGCGCTTGAAGTCACGAAATCCTTGGGACTTGATGAGTACGTGGTTCTTCACAAAACGCCGAAGATTCACCTCGCTGACGCCGTGAGTGAACCGGTGCGCTCCATTACAACGGCCACAGATCAGCGGCTGCTCTTTGATCGAGCGCGCGTGGACACGGTGGCGGGTCGTCGTGTCGCAATTGTCGATGACGTCATTTCTACTGGTGCGTCCACGGGGGCGGCGCTTCGTCTCTTGCGAGGGGTCGGTGCCAACGTCGTCGCGATTGGAACGTTGGTGACTGAAGCGTCGTTGTGGCGTGAAGCGCTCGGTGAGGACGCCGCAAAAGTTCGAGCCCTCGGTTCGATTCCCGTTTTTCGCCCTGACGGTTCGGGCGGACTCGTCGAAGATTGGATTGGCTGAGCGCTCGCTTAGGAAGCGGTATCGACTCGTGACTGTGCACCGACGGGAAATAACGCGCGCGAACCAATCACGACCACTCCAGCCGTGAAAATCGCCAACGTTCCGCCGATGTACTGCACGTGGAAAGTATTGAATAGGAAGCAGTTTGGAGTGAATCGAAACGCGCCCAGTCCACCGAAGCCATTGCAGAAATCCGTTCCTGGTTGGCTGGAGTAGCCGTAGACAAATAGTGACCACAAGACGGTCAAAACGCCAAACGCCATCGTTCGGTCTCGGTAGCGGTCAGTTCTTGTAACCAGGCTCAGCACCCCGAGGCAGATGAGCGAGACACCCAGTAGCGCCGTCAGAAAAGGAACAAGCGCGTGATGAATCGTAAATTCACTCGCGAGGCCCATGGTAGTGATCGACACGTACGTCGCAATAACTCCACCGATGATCGTCATCGTGGCCGCTCCCACCGCTCGCGCTGCTTCCCACGCCGTCGTGAGGGCCGAAGGGTCCATTTGGTGATGAATGTATCGATTTAACTTTTCTAGAGCAAGGTACGCGCCCGCCGCCACGAAGATTCCGAGGAAAACGGAAAAGTCGGCACCGCCGTACCATCCCGCGTGACAGACCCCTTTACTGAGCGGTCCCGCGCACGCCGCTCCGAAATGATTCGAAATCGGTGTCATGAAGTGAAACGGAAAGTTGACGGGGGGCGGCGCTTTAGAAAATCCGAGCGTGGCGGCGACCATACCGACGGCGAACGCAATGAGTGCGTTCCAGTTGTACCCGTCGTTGCCGTAGTACAAGCCACGTTCGTCACGCCGTTGCAGTTCACTCGCGTCGTAGCGGTACTTGCGCAGGATCCAGTCCGTGATGAAAATGGCGAACCACGGAGCGATCCACACAATGATGACGCCGACGAACTCCTTCATATAGAGCGAGAAAGTGGATCCAAATACGGCCCAGATGGTGAGGGCGCCCGCGATGCAACTATCGAGAACAACGGCCTGGTAGCGCTTCAACTTCACGCCCATGGCTTGCAGTGAGACGCCCGAGGAGTACAGGTCGAGGGAGTTGATTCCGAACAGTTGCAAAATCGCAAAGATGAGGAACACCGCAACGAACCAGTGGGGAATGATGTTTTGGTGATGCAGTGCTTCGAAGGGGTTCGCGCTGTTCCAAATGCCACTGTTCGACAGGAACGAGAAAGTGAGTGCTCCGAGAATCATGATGATGATTTCGGGCACGGCCGTCGCTACGAACGTCCAGCCGACAATGGAACGTCGAGGCGTGTCAACGGGTAGATATCGCGTGTAGTCGTTTCCACACTCGGTCCAACCCAAACCCGACAGCGCAATCACAAAGGCCAACCCCGCGGTATAGAGCTGCCACGTTTCGCCGTACGGCGTGGTATGTACGGTGCCGTGTCGAAGATCGAAGTACGCAAAAGCGAAGAAGATCAGTCCGAAGGGAATGATGAGGGCGCGCAGCACCTTGATCATCGTCGCGTGACCGAAGTACGGCATCACGGCTTGAACTGCTGCGGCCAGCACAATGAACACGACCTTCGCCGGTGAGCCGACGTGAAAGCCCATGAACTCGCTGAGCACAATCGCGGCACCCACAATCAGAATGAGCCCCTCAGTTTCAAAGCCGAGCTGCGTCACCCAGTTAAAAAAGGCCATGATTCGCGAACCCTTGGTGCCAAAACTCGCTCGCGTGATCGTGAAGGCCGTCGTTCCAGTGGTTGGACCCTGCAGTGACGCCACGCCGAGGAGAAAGAACGAGAGGTTGCCAATGACGATCAAACTGAGAGCGACGGGAAAGCTGAAGCCAAATCCCATGAGCAGCGCGCCGTAGATGAAGTACTCGACGTTCAGTGCGGAACCGGCCCACATCGCG
>JANXTQ010000226.1 GCA_025352305.1 Actinomycetes bacterium | reverse complement strand
GCTGGAATTTTGTCGGGTGCCTTGAATGAAATGCACAAGCTGCCCGGACCCCTGGTCTACGTCGTTGTTTGTTCGCTGGTCTTTGGCGAGGCGGCACTCTTCATTGGATTTTTCTTGCCTGCGGAAGTGGCGGTGCTCGTTTCTGGCGCGATTGCGAGTCAAGGTCACGTCAGTATTACGTTGCTGTGCGTCTTGGTGGTTGTGTCGGCCATTTTGGGAGACTCCGTTGGATACTTCGTGGGCGAGCATTGGGGTCATCACCTGATGAAGTTGCCCGTCGTACGGAATCGGCATTTTCTCATCAACTCCGCCCTCGCCGGACTACGCAAAAGAGGACCCATTTACGTATTTATTGGTCGGTTCACGGCGTTCTTACGCGCTGTAATGCCCGGGCTCGCGGGAATGAGCAAACTCGAGTACCGGCGATTCCTCGTGGCCAACGCCGCGGGCGGACTTGTCTGGGGAGTGGGCTTCACGCTGCTCGGTTACTTTGCCGGAACGGCGCTCACCAAAGTGGAAAAGTACGCGAGTTGGGCCGGCATTGCCTTGGTCGTGCTCGTGGTCTGCGCTTTCCTCGGCGTTCACGTAGTGACGAAGCGTCGCGAGCGCTCGCTCGAATTGGCCTGGCGCGCAGAGCATCCCGGCGAAGAAATCGACGTGGGCTAAAAAGTTACGTCCACAGCGCCAGAGTTTCCGCGCTCGCCGCAATTTTCCAACCCGATGGCGACGATCGAAGCAGCCCCGACGCACTTGCAGTCGGCCCCGCACCGCGAACGAGCGAACGAAGGTGAACCTGGCGCGAGCGCGGCACCGCATCGAGCACGGCTCGTTGCGCAGCGGGCGACGCGACCACGGGAACCTCGGAGTACTCCGTCAGCCACTTCGTCGACAGCGACTCAATCTGTGACATTGACAACGACAGAGCTGACACGTGTTGCGCTGCACTAGTGGCATCAGCGCCGGCGCCGCGTCGCCACGGTGGAGCGCTGGCGTGAAGAAATCCGTCCGCAATCATCGTGGACGCTCGGGCAAAGCCCACGACGTCGTTAACCAGTTCACCTAAAGCCTCGCCCACGCGCGACGCGTGCGCCAGCAACGCATCATCAATCCACGGCATGAGCCACGGCTCCGCTCCCAGCCACGCCGGCCACACGGCGTCGACGAGCACGATCGCCGTTCGCAGGTGACGCTGCTTCGCGTGAGTCAACACGTCGTGGTAGCGAGCGAGGGCCGAGTCGTCAATCTGGCCGCGACGCGGTTCAATTCGCGTCCACTCCACGCTGAGGCGAACTCCGTCGAGTCCGAGTTCGCCGACGAGGTCAATAACGGCCTCGTAGTCAGTCCATAAGTCAGCCGCGTCACCGGGCGTCGAACACATCGAAAGGTGGCTCGCCGGTGCGTAACAGGACGTTGGTTGGTACGCTCCGTCGAAACCCCCCTCCACGGCGAAGCCGTCAAGAGTTCCGAGCATCGGTGTTCGAGCGCTCACCTCATCATTTTGACACGCGGACGGTCCCGAGTAATCCAGTAAGTTTCACCTCGAGCGTCTGAGCGCCAAAGGGAGAACCATGACTGAAGAACTACTGCGCGAGCGACGTGGACACGTTGAACTATTGACACTCAATCGTCCCGAATCGCGCAACGCCATGAACCGATCGACCGCCATTTCTTTGAGCAGTGCGCTCGACGAGATCGAAACCGACGATGACGTGTGGGTCGTAGTGCTCACCGGAGCGGGCGACAAAGCGTTCTGCGCGGGGATGGACTTAAAGGGTTTTGCCAGGGGCGAATTTCCCGCGACCGATAAGGGTTTCGGCGGAATGACGCAACGCGACTTTCCCAAACCGCTGATTGCGGCCGTCAACGGCTCCGCTTTGGCCGGAGGCCTCGAGTTGATGTTGAGTTGTGACATGGTCGTCGCCGCGGATCACGCCAAGTTCGGCATCCCCGAAGCCGCTCGCGGACTCATAGCGGGCGCGGGAGGGCTGATTCGACTCCCGAAGAGAATTCCGATCGCCGTGGCTTACGAACTCGCGCTCACCGCCGAACCCATTGACGCTCAACGTGCGTACGAGTTGGGACTCGTCAATCGAGTGGTTCCGAGCAGCGACGTCGTCGACGCCGCCATGGACCTCGCCGCACGGATCGCCAAAAACGCTCCCCTCGCGGTTCGCATGTCTAAGAGCATCATGAAGCAAGCCATGGAACTCAACGAGGCCGACTCGTGGACGCTGAACAACGCCGCCTTCGGCGAAATTGGTCGCTCGTCGGACGCCATGGAAGGCGCCGTTGCTTTCGCCGAAAAGCGTGCACCGAACTGGCAGGGTAAATAGGTGGCCGGCGCCGTTCATTTAGCCTCCGCCACGGACACGATCCGTCTCTCACTTCACGTTTTGGCGGCCTGTGTCTGGATCGGCGGACAAGTCGTGCTCGCCGGTATGGTCCCCACCGTTCGCAGCTTCGGCGGCGACGCCACCAAAAAGGTCGCACAGGTCTTTGCACGACTGGCCTGGCCCGCATTTTTTGTTCTGATCATCACGGGCGTATGGAACATCACGGCGCTTGACAATGGAGGATCCAACTCCTCTTGGAAAATGGTGCTCGGAATGAAAATGGGCGTGGTCCTGATTGCGGGCGTTGCGGTGGCCGTTCACACGCGCGCGTCCAGCGCCAAGGCCAAGGGTGTGAGCGCTGGACTGGGAATGTTGGCGTCGTTAGCGGCCATGGTGATGGGTGTGGTTCTGGCCGGCTGACGTCTCAGGTGAGCGTGTCGCGCACTACTGTGGCTTTGAGTACTTTCATTTAAGGAGAAGGTCATGATCTTTGCAAATCTTGCTAGTGGCGATACCGTTATCGTCATTGTCATTGTTGCCGTCTTATTGTTTGGTGGCACCGCGATCCCCAAGTTGGCGCGCAACCTCGGTTCG
>JANXTQ010000219.1 GCA_025352305.1 Actinomycetes bacterium | reverse complement strand
GAGATCGAGCGCGCTGACCCCGGCGTACTCCGCGTACGCCTCATCAATCACCAACTGGCCCGGCACCGTTGGTATATCCACCAACTCTCCGGTCGGATTATTCGGACGACACACGTAGACAAGGTCTGCCGCACTGGGATCGCTGATGACTCGCGCGCTGGCCATTGACGCAGCGAATGCATACATTGAATACGAGTTGGCGGGCACGGTGGCAACAGTCCCCGCGGGCGCAAAAACTCGAGCGCAGAGAACGATCAGTTCATCGCTGCCGGCTCCTAGAACGATCTGATTGACTGCGACGTTGTGTAACGACGCGAGAGCTTCACGCAGCTGCGGGTAACGACCACGGTCGTATTCGTTGATCTCTGACAACGCCTTGGCAATGGTGCCCGGGCGCGCGCTGGAGGTCGGTGCCGGCGCGACGTTGCCATCAAAGCGCAAGATGTCGCTCGCCAACAAGCCCTGCGACAGAGCAATCTGCTGCGTGGACGACGGCCACTGATACGCCACGAGGGCGTCGGGCAACTCACGCGGGCTCATCGTCGCGCCGTCTTTTTGTGATTGATCATGCCCTCGAGTTCTGCGAGGGCTTCAATGGTCGGAGCGAGTAAAGAGAGTCCGGATTCACTGACGCGCTGCACCGTGACGGTCTTCATGAAACTCTCTAAACCGAGACCGCCGGTGGAACGGCTCCAGCCTCCCGTGGGCAAAACGTGGTTACCGCCCGTTGCGTAGTCGCCCGCGGGTACGGGAGCGAACTTGCCCACGAATACCGCACCCGCGTTTCTAATTCGCGGGGCGAGGGACTCGGCCTTTTCACCGAGCAAGGACACGTGTTCACCCGCGTGGGTCTCCACGGCCGCCAACGCCGCCTCGAGGTCGTTGCCGACTCGAACGACGTAGCCCTTGGAGTCCGGTCCGTGTTCCATCTGGGCATCGAGCTCTTGTTGAATAATCCACTCTTCGACGTCATCGTCGGCCACGACGACAATTTCGCTCGGTCCCGCGGGCAGGTCAATCGCCACGTCTTGAGAGACCATGAGTTTGGCGGTGTTAACCGGTCCACCACCGGGACCCACGATCTTGTCGACCGGCGAAATTAACTCGGTGCCGTAGGCCATCGCGGCGATTGCCTGAACTCCACCCACGGCCCACACCTCGTCAATGCCGAGCAACTCGGCGGCCGCGGCGACCATGGCGGCGCCACTGGGCGGAGTGCACACCACAATTCGCTCGACGCCCGCGACTTGAGCCGGAACGGCTCCCATGATCAAGGTCGAGACCAAATTCTTCGGCACGTACACCCCGACCGATCTCAGTGGGGTCCAGCGACGCTCGAGCACCACTCCGGGCAGCACTTCCATCGTGATGTCACGGGGCCACTGCGCGGCGTGCCAACGACGAACGGCGTCCGCTGCGGCCAGGACCGCAGCTTCGGGCAAACCAACTCCCGCGACGGCTCGTTGTGGCAACGTCGCCGTCGTGTGGTCAAAGTAGTTCGACCACTCCGCCACGGCGGCGTCTCCGCGGGTGCGCACGTCGTCAATGATGGAGCCCACCGAGAAGTTGCGACTCATTATCGGACCATCCGTTCTACCGGCAAGGTGAGAATTGACGTCGCACCGAGCAGTTCCAATTGAGGCAGTAACTGCCAGATATCAGCGGCGGGAACGAGCGCGTGCAGCGCCACCACTCCCGCCTGGGCCAGCGGCATCACGCTGGGCGATCCGTTGGTCGGAAGTAATTGAGTCACCGCGTCCACCGAGGACTCGGGAACGTTGCACAACAGGTAACGGTTGGCTCGAGCGTTGACGACCGAGCCGAGGACCGTGGTCAACGTGCGAGAAGCTTCGCGCGACGCATCGTCGGGGCGACCGATCAGTGCCGCCTCGGACTCAAAGAGTGTGGCGATTGGTCGCAGTCCATTCGTGCGCAACGTCGAACCACTCGATACCAAGTCGATAATGGCATCGGCGAGCCCGAGACGTGGAGCGATTTCGGCAGAACCCGCGACCGTCACCAATTCGGCGCTTACTCCAGCCTCGGCCAACTTTTTGGCCGCGAGGTTGGGGTGTCCCGTTGCGATACGACGTCCGTCAAGGTGCGCCAAGGTCGTGGCGCTGTCCTCATTACTTACCGCCGCGCGCAGTGCGCACGAGCCGTAGTTAAGGCGCAGTAGAACCTCCACGACCTTCTGTTTTTCTTCAACGAGATCCAGACCCGTGATTCCGCAGTCGACGACTCCGTCTTGTACGTATTCGGGCACGTCGTCGGCACGAACGAACAAAATGTCCACATCGGCGTTTCGACACTGAGCCATGAGCACGCGTTCGCCGGGCTCCTGTGGTCCGAGGCCGCTGGCTTCGAGCAGAGACCACGACGGTTCGCGCAGTCGTCCCTTGGACGGGATCGCAATGGTGAAACGACGACTCATGAGCTGAGCCTTTCGAGCACGCTCGAGTACCCACCTCGGCCGTGGCGCAACCACTGGGCCACGCGAGTAACGGTCGCGGTCGAGGCGCCCGTTCGCTGGGCAATCTGCAAGTAGGACACCCCCTGATCAACCAGTTGGGCAACCTCCCATCGCTGCGCCATGGCTTCGAGTTCCGCACGCGTGCAGAGATCGCGCAGAAATGAGTCCGTGAGCGCTTCGTCTTTCAGATTCGCTATCGTCGTGATCAGGTCCTCGACGCGCGTGTCGTGATTCGGAGAGTCTCGCTCCGGGCGATTTGGCATAGTAACATGCTAACGCGTTAAAGTGCAGTGTGCAAATCATTCCTGCCGTTGACTTACTGGGCTCCGACGCCACCCGCCTCGAACAGGGCGACTACGACCGCGAACTGTTTCGCCGTCCGGGCGCGGCGTACGTCGCAGAGATCGCTGCGACTCGCCCAGCCCTGATCCACTTAGTTGACCTCGACGGCGCACGGTCGGGTCAGTTTCGCCCGGACGTCATCTCGGAGTGTTTAAAAGCAGCCGGCGACGTCGCGGTTCAAGTGAGCGGCGGGGTGCGCTCGCTCGACACCGCCCAGCAGGTCCTCGACCTCGGAGCGAGTCGCGTACTCATTGGAACCGTGGCCTTTCGTTCGCCCCACCTACTGAGTGAGTTTGTCGCTCGATTCGGCCAGCGCGTCGCGGTCACGATTGATGTACGCGACGGCCAGGTGAACGTCGCGGGTTGGTTAGAAGGCACCGCACTCAGCGTCGCCGACGCGGCTCAACACTGCGTGGACTCGGGGGTCACTCGGGTTCTGGGAACCGCAATTTCGCGCGACGGCACGGCTAGCGGACCGGACTTGGCACTCTATGAAGAGTTATGTCAGTACCCATTTCACGTCATTGCGGCGGGTGGCGTTCGTCACCAGGGCGATATTGATGCACTCGCGGCGATCGGCTGTGAGGGTGCAGTGACCGGTCGCGCTTACTACGAAGGCACACTCAGCCACGTTCTAATCTCGCCTAATGAGTGACACCGAGCCCACTCGTGAAGAGTTGCTCGAACAGATCGACGATCTACGCAGCGAACTCGAGCGCCTGCGCGCTGAGATTCGCCTCATTCGTCGCGACCAGCACGAAACGCCTCCGCACTACCTCTAGTTCTCAAGGGACAAATCGCGTCGCTCAGTAGTATCGGCGCATGAAGCAACCGCTGCTCGCGCCGCCGCTTCGCTCGGCGCTCGACACCCATAGCGAGCAGTTTCAACAGAATCGTGCCGACATGTTGGAGCAGTTGGGCGTCATAGACGAGCTGCTCGATCAGGCGGCCGCGGGCGGTGGCGAGAATTCCATGCAACGCATGCGCTCGCGAAACAAAATGCCCGTGCGTGAGCGCATCGCCGCGGTCCTCGATCCGGACAGTCCCTTCCTCGAAATCAGCCCCCTCGCCGGATACGGCTCGGACTACGTCATGGGTGGCGGCATGGTGGTCGGCGTCGGAGTCATCAGCGGAGTCGAGTGCGTCATTTTGGCCAACGACCCTTCGGTGCTCGGAGGAGCCCTGACGCCCTACGCCATGAAGAAGTGGTCGCGCGCAATTGAAATTGCTCGCGACAATCGAATGCCGTACGTCAGCTTCGTCGAGTCCGCCGGCGCGGACCTGCGCGTTAATCCGAGTTCAGACGGACCACGAGTTCAACTGTTTCACTTCGCCGAAAGTGGCCGAGAGTTCTACGAAATGATCGAGCTGTCCAAACTGGGCATCCCCACCGTCTGCGTCGTCTTTGGATCCTCCACGGCGGGCGGGGCGTACCAACCCGGTCTGTCGGACTACAACATTGTGGTCAAGGGGCAGTCCAAAATATTTCTGGCTGGTCCTCCGCTCGTCAAGATGGCGACCGGTGAGGAGTCCGATGACGAGACCCTCGGTGGCGCGCAAATGCACGCCGAAGTGTCGGGGCTCGGTGACTATCTCGCCGAGGACGAAATGGATGCGCTGCGGCTCTGTCGCGAAGTGGTCTCACACTTGAATTGGCGCAAGCCCGGACCCGAGCCCCTCGACGACGTCGAAGCTCCGCAGTACGCCAGCGAAGAGTTGCTCGGACTCGTGAGTCGTGACCTGCGCCAAATGGTGGACGTGCGCGACGTCATTGCGCGCATCTGTGACGGCAGTCGCTTTGAAGAGTTCAAGCCGCGTTACGGCAACACGATTGTGTGCGGGTGGGCGATGATCGACGGCTACCCGGTGGGAGTTTTGGGAAACAACGGCGTGATTTATCCTCGCGCGGCCGAAAAAGCCGGTCAGTTCATTCAACTGTGCAATCAGATTGATACACCGCTCGTGTTCTTACAGAACATCACGGGATACATGGTGGGTAAAGATTTTGAAGCAGATGGGATCATCAAAAAGGGTTCCCAGATGCTCAACGCCGTCACGAACTCCACCGTGCCGCACCTCACGGTGATCATTGGATCCTCTTACGGTGCTGGCACCTACGGCATGTCCGGTCGCGCTTTTGGAAATCGCTTCACTTTCTTATGGCCCACCGCGAAAATTGCCGTCATGGGTCCTAAGCAGATCGCCGGCGTCATGAGCCAAGTGCGACGCGCCCAAGCAGCGCGCAAGGGCGAAGAGTTCAATGAAGAACAAGACGCTCAGTTCGTGGCGCTCGTTGAAGCAGCGCAAGAGCGCGGATCGCTCGCTCTGGCCGCGACCGGAGCCATTAGTGACGACGGAATTATTGATCCCCGCGACACGCGAACCGTCCTGTCGATCTGCTTATCGGTCGTTCGAAACAAGCCGATCAGCGGTGCGAGTGGATACGGAGTGTTCCGACTGTGAGTTTTTCCACACTCCTCGTTGCAAATCGTGGTGAAATTGCTCGACGCGTTATGCGCAGCGCTCACGACATGGGAATGCGCTGCGTCGCGGTGTACGTGGACGCCGATGCGGACGCGCTGTTTGTCAGTGACGCCGATGAAGCGGTTCGACTGACAACGACGTACCTCGATCACGACGCAATTATTTCGGCCGCCCTCTCGGTCGGCGCCGAAGCCATTCATCCGGGCTACGGATTTTTAAGTGAGAATGCGGTTTTCGCCGCGGCCGTGGTCGCGGCCGGGTTGATTTGGGTCGGTCCGTCCCCCGAGTCCATTAGTGCCATGGGCGACAAACTGGCTGCGAAGAAACTCGCGCTCGAACTCGGAGTACCGACCCTCACCTATTCCAGTGATCCCGCGGACGCGCAGTCAATTGGTTACCCCGTACTCGTA
>JANXTQ010000165.1 GCA_025352305.1 Actinomycetes bacterium | reverse complement strand
GCCCTAGCGCCCGCCGTTCGTGCCGCACTGCGGGGCTAACGACTCAGGAGTAGCGCGCCTCGTCGTTGATCGGGGCGTCGTGGTTCTTCACGCAGGTTGCGAGATCGGCCAGCAACTGGTCAATGACGCGAGCGTGAATGGGCGACAACATGAGGTGCAACCCCTTCGGATCTGAGTTGCGATTGAGGAACCATCCTTTTTTCTCCATCGCGTCACCCACGCCGTAGAGGTCGAGCGTGTCACTCGCGAGAGCGAACAGTGGTCCGATGGGATCACCCACGATGTGTATGCCGTCAATGAGCTGGACACCTTCACGAAAACGATCCGTCGCGTCGAGAAGTTCGCGGGCAATATCGCGGTATCCGCTGGTTCCGAGATACTCAAATAGCGCCCACAACGAGATAATGGCGGCGGGTGAGCGCGCACCCGCGATTGCGGCAGTGGCGTAGAGACCCGATCCCCATTTCTCGTAAAAAAATGTCTGCAGCCACGCCCAATCGTCGTCGCGATACAAAATGACCGAGGCGCCCTTGGGAACGTAGGCGTACTTATGAGCGTCCATCGATAGTTGGGTTACTCCGGGCACACGAAAGTCCCACGGTGAAACGTCGCGACCGAGCATTTCCATATACGGCAGGATGAATCCGCCGATGCACGCGTCCACGTGACAACAGATCCCCGCCTCGCCTGCGAGTTCTGCCAGATCGGCGACGGGGTCCATGGCGCCGTGGGGGTAGGAGTAAGCGTTCGCAACAATCACCGCCGTGTCGGAGTTGATCAGTTCTTTCGCCGAATGCACGCTCGCTCGAAAGTTGTCGTCGAGTTCTATGCGTTCGTATCCCATGTCGAAGTAGTGCGCGGCCTTCGCGTATGCGGGATGAGCGGACTGGGGAGCCACGATGACCGGCCGCTCGACACCGCGAGCGCGAGCTCGCTCTCGAGCAACCAACATCGACATCAAGATTGACTCGGTCCCCCCCGAGGTCACCGCACCGGGCGTTTTTCCCGAGTCAGTTCGATGTACGAGCGAGGCAGCGATAAAAATAACCTCACGCTCGAATCGAGTCAGTTCGCCAAAGCGAAGTGGATTGAGCGAATTGGTGAAGAGAAAGCGGTCGTATACGTCGTGAATGAGCGCCTCGATGTCGCTTCGACCGGTCGGATAGACCAGGCCAAAGAGCGACGTTCCGTGCACGTCGGGGTCGAGCGCGCGTCGAGAGTCCAGCGCCTCGAGCACCTGAGATACTGAATGCGCCGCTAAGTCCATTTCTCAACGTTAGGTCGATCGCACCGGTTCAAGAATGAATCCACGGGCGGAGTTCGTAGCAGCGAAGTGAACTGCGTCCTCGCCTTCGCCGGGCCCATCAACGTCACCAGCCAAGGCGCTACTGAGCATTGAGTATTCGAGTCGCTATGACTGCGCGCGCAGAGCGCCAAACTCTAGGATCGCCGTTGACCGGCGAACGTTCTCCCATTGAACGCGTCCTAGTCGGTCACTGAGGGAGATATATGAAATCCGTAATCGGAACTGGCCCCATGAACGTCGAGGTGCGCTCGAGAGTTATGACTCTCGCCGTCACGCTCAGTCTTGTCGGGGCCCTTCTATTAGTGCCCCTGGCTGAGGCGGGTGCGACGTCTCCACCCGTCATTAATTCGTTGACGGCGTCGAGTGCGCTCGTTGCTCCCGAAGGCCACGCAATCACGTTGAGCGCGACCGTTTCGAACGGTGGCACCTGCACCTTGTCGGTGAAACCTGCCGTTACTGGTTTCCCCGTCACTGAAGATTGCATACCAATCCCGGGCAAACCTAAGAAACTCACCTTCCCGGGTAGTTTGCCCTCAAATGCGTCGGGCAAACTGGTCACTTATCACTGGACGCTGGCAGCTCAACCTCAGGGCAGCACCGCGAAAGTGACGAAGAGTGTGACGGTCGTTGAAGAAGCGTATGCCGTGACACTGAAATACAAGGCGACTGCCCTCACCGGTCAGCCGTCACGTATGTCGTGCGCCACGACGACCTTTTGCGTGGCGATCTCGAGCGGCATCGGTGGCGGTGCTTTTGTTCAGAAGTCCGGGGTGTTTACACCGATCGTGGGAGTTCCCAAGTCGGGATGGACGGACGTTTCGTGTGCCACTGCGACAATGTGCGTGCTCATTGACGGCGGCGGAAATTACTACCTCTACAACGGCCACAGTCTGTCGGGCAAGAATCCGCTGTACGAAGCGGGCACCACGAAATTGGCGAACTTGACCTCGGTATCGTGTTCGAGTGCCACGTTCTGCATGGTCGTAGCATCAGACGGTTCAACATTCTCGAGCGCGCCGGCAAAGCTTCTCTCGTCAGCGAGTTTGCCGCCGCGCCCAGCCGCCGTGCAAACTCTGGTGTCGTGCACAAGCCCCACGTACTGCGTCGCCGTTGACGCCGATGGAGATAGCTACGCGTTCAACGGTTCTTCCTGGACCGGGCCGACGACGGTGTCGGGCCCGAGTGATCCCTTGGTGTCGGTCTCGTGTCGCGAGTCGCCCACTAAGCGCCCGCCGTGCATTACCGAGAGCCACGCCGGTTTCGTTTGGACCATCATGCCTCCCGACGCATCGACCGGAGCAGTGCCGCTTCGCGAGTCACCGAGCAAGGCGAGTATCGGAAAGAGCGTTAGTTGTGCGAACGCGAATTTCTGTTTGGTCAGTGACGGCACCAGCGTCTACCAAGTGGTGAGGGGACTCCTCGGAGGACGCGTTCTGCTCAGCGGTGGTTCGGACTCCAGCGGAGCATCGTGCGTCGCCGTGCCGTCGACGACGACGTCGATGACGTGCTCGAGCACGGGGAAAACTAAGGAGTTGACCGGCCACGTAACGCTGGTCAAGTGACGGTGCGCCGCGACC
>JANXTQ010000125.1 GCA_025352305.1 Actinomycetes bacterium | reverse complement strand
TGGCGATGAACGTGCTCGGCGTGCGGACGTACTTCGAGTTCTGCGAATCGGTGAAAAGTGCTCGCGACCATGGCGAACTCTTCATCGAGGTGGGTAGGGCCCGGCGTTTCAGCCAAAGATGAAATGAATGCGCTATCGCGGTAGTTCGAGACGAACTCGCTAAACGGAGAGAACCACTCGGGCTTCAGATCCCACAACCGTTCGTGACCGAGCACACGACCGGCGATGTCACTGAGTGCTTGGGCAACGAATGCTGCGGCAATACGTGCTTCGACGTCGCCGCGGGCTCCGTAGTCAATGGTGGCTCGCGCAGTGGCCAACGAACTCGCGGCGTGGGCCAGGTCGTAGGCGAAACTCTGCTGGCTGTCGACGCCTCCGGCTTTCGCCAATTGGTCTACCGCGTGATCGACGACCCGCTGGGCAGTGCTGATCAGTTGCGACGCAGTGGATAGGTCAACGGAGAGGCTCGACATGTTGCAAAACTAATGGGTTCTAAACGCGCGGCCGTCGCCCGTAGGCTGAGCGTCGTGCAAGTTCTCATGATGCTCGCTGACAGCGCCCAAATCGCTGACGGCAAGCTCTACATTCTCGGTGGTGGCTGGTCGGTAATTGGTCCTGATCCGTCGCCGTCGGCCATAGTGATCAAACTCAACGTTGATCGTCACGAAGTGGGCCGGGTGCACCACTGGGAACTGGTTCTCGAAGACGCCGACGGGCGCGCCGTGACGCTCGGCGACGATTTGCAGCCCGTCGAAATACGGGGTGAATTTTCAGTTGGAGAGCCCGATGGAGTTATTGATGGTGCACCGGTCGACTTTCCGATCACGCTCGGGATTCCTCCACTGGACCTAGCGACGTCGTCACGTTTTCAGTGGCGTTTGTTCATTGACGGCGAGACGTTACCGGGCGCTACGGTCGCTTTTTCTACCCGGGCGCCGCGACCCGAGTCACTCGACGGATGAAAGGATCACTGTGACCACCTACGACCGCCCCTTTGGTCGACACCTCGAAGACTTTCATCCTGGCGATATTTTGAAGCACTGGCCGGGAAAGACAATTACTGAAGCTGACGATCACCTTTTTTGCATGATCACCATGAACCATCATCCGCTGCATACCAATGCGTGGTTTGCTGAGCATGAATCGGTTCAGAAGCGAAACGTCGTTGTGGGAAATCTCGTCTACTCGTTGATTCTCGGAATGAGCGTGCCCGACGTTTCCGGCGCGGCAATTGCGAATCTCGAAGTGGAATCGCTACTGCACAAAAACCCCACCTTTCACGGTGACACGATCTACGCCGAAACCCACGTGCTCGCCGCGGTCGAGTCCACTTCTCGCAACGACCGTGGCATCGTCACCGTTGAAACCAAAGGATTTAATCAGGACGGACTCGAAGTGTGTTACTTCCGTCGAAAGATCATGGTGTGGAAACGTGAGTTCGCCCCGGCACGACGACGTCCTTACGGCGACGACGTCTGGAACTAGATCGCTCGCGCCACTGCGCCGAGCGATTGTGAGAGCCGCCCCGTCGCTATCACGCGATTTGCCGTGGACGAATCACGAACAACCGTGGGCGATTTTTGTCGCCGAAGTGATGTTGCAACAAACGCCGGTTAGCCGCGTGCTCGAGCCATGGCGCTGTTTCGTGGAGCGATTCGCGACTCCGAGTGCCTGCGCGGATGCTCCCCAGAGCGACGTCCTTCGACTGTGGAGCGGCCTCGGCTACCCTCGCCGAGCGCGAAATCTGCACTTGGCCGCGACGGTCATGAGAGACGTGCACGACGGACAGGTTCCTCGGTCCATTGACGAACTGTTGGCTCTTCCGGGAGTTGGTAACTACACCGCCAATGCGGTGGCGTCGTTTGCCTTCAGCGCGCCGTTCGGAGTGCTGGACACCAATACGGGACGCGTGCTGGCCCGCTGCGTCGCGGGCCGACGACTGGCGCGGACAGAAGCTCAAGCATTAATGAATGAACTGCTTGACGCGCGGGACTCCGCTCGGTTCAATCAAGCGGTTTTGGATCTCGGGGCTCAGTTCTGTCGCTCTGTCGCGCGCTGTGAGAACTGTCCCGTAAAACGTCTGTGCGCCTGGCAGTTGAACGGGGGAGAAGATCCGGCCGTAAGCAGCGCCGCAGTGTCCAAAAGTCAGCCTCGCTTTGTGGGCTCGGATCGACAGGTTCGCGGTCAGTTGATCAGAGAGCTCAGCAAAACGTCACTGAGCCGTGACGACCTGACCGCGCTTATTGGTCTCGACGATCGTGGTCGCGTCACGCGACTTCTGCGTGACCTCGTGTCAGACGGACTCGTCAGTCGGCGAGGATCGCGATTTGAATTGGCGGATCGCTAGATCGTGAGCCACGTGGAAATGAGTTGGTTGACGATCTCTGGTTGTTCGAGGTGAAGAAAGTGTCCAGCGGACGAAATCAACTCGAAGCGAGATCCTGGCGCTAAATGGTCGAGGGGATTTGAGAAGTGCTCTTTGGCAATGCAACCGCACTCGTCGCCGTGAAGATAAAGAGTGGGCACGCTCGGGGTCGCCATACGAGCATCGAAAATGCTCTGTTGCGATTCGCGCCGCGCAACGGCATCGAACATCTGACGGTAGTAGGTGAGCGCGGCCGTCGTGTTGGGCGTATTAGCTAGGGCCGCTCGAACCCGTTCGACGTCGCTCGCTGCGTCGTAGGACGGAGACCAGTCACGCCAGAGATGCGAAATGAATTCAAAGTCATTGAGCGGCACCATGATGTCGGCGAGTGGGAGTTGAAACAGCCACATGTACCAACTCATGCGCAGCTGCCCGTAGGTAGAAAATGCTTCCACCATCGATCCAACTGGGGGAACGCCCATCGTCACCGCGCGACGCCATCGGCCCGGCTCCGCGCTGAGTGCCGCGTACGTTGCGCTCGCGCCCCAGTCGTGACCAATGAGAACCGCGCTGTCGTCGCCTGCGAAATGCTCGTGTAGTCGAAGTGCATCACTCGCTAGTGCGCTGACGGAGTAGTTGTCGTCAGTCGAAGTAGATGAGGGGGCGTATCCACGCATCGCGGGAATGACGGTGCGGTATCCCAATGAGTTCAGTACCGGTGCCAGGTGTCGAAACGTCGCTCGAGTGTCGGGGAAACCGTGCAGACAGACGGCGAGTGGCCCGCTCGATGGTCCGTCAATTTCACAGTCCAGAACAACGTCGTCGAAAGTAACTGGGGTGCTCGTCATACGCTCACCGTAGCCATGTTCACCGGTAGCCTCGGCGCGATGACCGACATCGATGTTGCCCGCTACCGAGAGGTCGTCGGACATTTTGCAACGGGTGTTGTCGTGGTCACGGCCACCGGTTCCTCAGGCCCCCTCGGATTCACGTGCCAGTGTTTCGGATCGCTCAGCGTAGATCCGGTACTAGTTTCATTTTCGGCCCGAACTAACAGTTCGTCCTGGCCCCAGATTGCCCAGGTTCGCACGCTTGCCATCAACGTCTTGTCATCGAGCCAAGAGGACCTCGCCCGGCTGTTTGGCGCCTCGGGAACGGACAAATTCTCCGGAGTTGGTTGGAGCGGCGGAATCAATGGCGCTCCGCTGCTTTCGGGAGCGTTGGCTCACTTGGAGGCGACCATCCTCTCGGTGACGACGCACGGTGATCATGACATTGCTGTGGCCGCGGTGCAACGTATTGAATCTTTCACGGGTTCGCCGCTCGTTTACTACCGCGGCGGATTCGGGTCCTTCTCCGCGTGAGTGGCGAGGTTCACTACGCTCGCTTTTGTGGACAAAATGACGCCGAGGCGAAAGTCGATGTCTAACGGACCCCATGCTTAAGACCGTGGCGCTGTTGGTACTGATCGCTGTCGCCCTGTTGGCAGTAGTGGTGTCGACGCTACGTTGGCGAAAACTGCGTCACGACGAACAGGTTCACAATCATCAC
>JANXTQ010000107.1 GCA_025352305.1 Actinomycetes bacterium | reverse complement strand
CACGATCGGGATAAGGCCAGTGTCACCCTGGTAGAAGCGCTTCACCCCTAGGGAGAACCGGTTCTTCGACGCGGGCAGGTCGTCGTGATGACTGAGAGTGATTTCGTCGGTGGGAGCGGACAACGTAAGTGCCTTTCAGTTACAGGGCGGAGGACAGGCGCGACGTCGGAACGCTGCGGGAATCGCCAGTCGTAATCAGTTCCACCGCACTCGTGGTGTCGTAGTTGGCAATCGGACCGTGACTGACGATGGTGCCCAAGTACATGACCGCGATGCGGTCGGCCACACTGAAGACGTCGGTCAGGTTGTGTGAAATGACCAGCACGGCGATGCCCTTGGAGGCCAGCGTGCGAATGAGTTCCAGGACCAGTTTGGTCTGGGAGACGCCGAGGGCCGCGGTGGGCTCGTCCAAGATGACGAGGTGGGACTCACGCATGACCGCCCGGGCGACCGCGACCGCCTGACGTTGGCCACCGGACAGCGACCCCACCAATTGGCGGACCGATTGAACCGTGGTGACCGAGAGGTCGGCCAACGTCTGTTTGGTCGCGACCTCCATCTTGATTTCGTCGAGCAGGCCGGCGTGCGTCTCTTCTCGACCCAAGTACATGTTCTCGACGATGTCGAGGTTGTCACACAGTGCCAGGTCCTGATATACGGTGGCGATACCTAAATCAGCGGCGTCGCGCGGGCTGTGCACGTGAACTTCCTTGCCGCGCCAGAACATCTGCCCGGCCGAAGGAGCGTAGATGCCCGAAATGCATTTAATGAAGGTCGACTTGCCGGCGCCGTTGTCGCCAATGAGCGCGGTGACCTGACCGGCCGGCACCTCGAGGGCACAGTCCTGCAGTGCCTGCACGGGACCGAAGTTCTTCGATATCCCGCGCAGGCTCAACAGATTTTGTGAAACGGGTGAGTCCACCCCCGAGCCGCGTCGCTCGTCAGTTCCGATGTCGGACGTTTCGAGGCTCGTCGACTCGGGGGTGTTCTCCATTAGGTACTACTTAGTGAATGCCGAGCGACGCGCAGTCCGTCTTGTACGTCGGCTGGCTGGAGCCGGCGACGGTCGGCGCGTTGGACGTGCAGATCTGTGACGCCGTGATCCACTTGTCGGCGATGACCGTCGACTGGATGTTGGCCGCCGTGATCCATGACGCGGTCAACAGGATCGACGCCACCTTCTTGTTCTCCAGTGTGTCCGGCGTCTTGCCGTTGACGAGGCCCGACGGTGGCTTGAGGCCAGCGTTCAGGTAGACCGCCAACGCAACAGCGGCCTGTGCTTCCTTGTAGATCGGCTTGTAGACGGTGCCGCACTGGTAACCCGAGATGACGTTCTGGAATCCAACAACCGAAGCGTCCTGACCCGTGAAGGGGAAGGTCTTCGGCTTGACGCCGAGGCTCTGCAGGTAGGTGATGATGCCCGAAGCGTTGTTGTCGTTCGGCGTCACCGCAGAGTTGATCGACGGGTGCGCGGTGTACACGGCCTTGAAGTCGGTCAACGCGGTCGGACCGTCCCAGGTACCGGCGTTCTCCAGCACGGTCTGCTTGCCACCCGTGAGGGTCGTAGCGGTCGTGTTGAAGCCGGCGCCCGAAAGGACCCCGTTGTAGCCCTTCGCGAACAGCGTGGCGTTGTTGTCAGTCGGCGAGCCGTACGAGATGTACGTCACCGGGTTGGTGACACCCCATGAGGTCTGGCAAGCGAGCTCGCCCTTACCGATCAAGGTGCCGACCGCGACGTTGTCGAAGCTGACGTAGTACGTGCGCTGGCCACCCAAGGTGAGACGGTCATAGTCGATCGTCTTGACGCCACGAGCCGAGGCGTACGCCTCAATCGAAGCACCAGTCGTCGGGTCGATCGGGTCGATGATGAGCACCTTCGTGCCCGAGGCGATTGCCGCCTGGGCATCAGTGAACATCGTCGAGTCCGAGCCCAACGCATTCTCAACCTTGAACTTCTTCACGCCGGCGGCCCTGAGGGCCTTGGTCAAGTCCGGTGCGTCAAAGGCGGTGTAACGGGCAGATGACTTGGTGTCGGGGAGAATGACCGTAATGGCACCCTTACCCCTCGCCGAAATACCCTTCAGGTAGGCCATGGTCGAATACTTCGTGTTGAAGGTATTCGCTGACACGGTCCTTCCCGCTGCGGAGCTGACGCTGGGCAGCATTGCGACGGCAAAACTGCCGACCAACGCCACTGAGGCGAGAGCCCTTCCTGTCTTAAACTTCATTATCCCCAACCCTTCTTTGACACCATGGTGGTGTCGGTAGTTATTATCTACTTCTTGAACATTTAGTGAAATCTCATGTCCGAGTGGTGAAATTAGCACGAGAATCACGATCCCATTGTGCACGAGGTCAGTTTTCCAATCAAATCACTTGTCTCGAGCACCGCGTCAATTCATTTTCTCGACGCCCGAACGGTGGTCGACCTCGAGATCCGCACATCGCTCGACTCGCGACATCGCGTCGCCCGGTCACGACGTCTCGATTAAAGTCCTGATGAAGGTAGTTTTTTCCCCGTCGACGCGGCGGCGAAGAACTCTGACCGGTCTACGAACGATTGTCGCCACCGACCGAGGTTGGAACCCGGAGGCTACGCGTGGGTCTTCGCACGATCGTCGTCGCCCGAACTCTTCAGCTGCGCGATGACGGTCTCCATTGTCTCCATGATCGACACGGTCTCGTCGAGGGGCATCACGGGACTCTCGATCAGTCCATCACCGAGACACCGCGCCACTTCGATGGCCTGGTGATGCAGGCCCCGTCCCTGGTGAGCAAATTCGAAACGCTGTCGCTCGCCGCTGCGAGTAATGAGCGTGAAGTTCGTGGGCGCATAAAAGTCCGAGTCAATCTCGATGCGCGCGTCAGTGCCCGCGAGAGTGGCCCGAGTTGCCGTGCGCGCGAGCGACGTGCAGGTGAGCAACGACTGCGCGCCGCTCGCGTAGCCAAAGACCATTGACGCCTGGCCGTCGACGCCCGTGAACGCCGGATCGACCACTGCGGTGATGCGATTCGGAGTGCCGAGGAGCATCGAGGCGAAGGAGATCGGGTAGACGCCGAGGTCGAGTACGGCGCCCCCGCCGAGCTGGGGCGCGAAGAGGCGCATCGTCGGATCCGCGGCGAACCACTGGCCGTGATCGGCTTCGAACAGGACGAGGCGTCCGAGTACGCCACTCGCGACGAGTTCGCGGATGGCGACGACGTGGGGCAGGAATCGTGTCCACATTGCCTCCATCAAGAAGAGTCCTCGTTGGCGCGCGACCCGCACGAGTTCACGGGCCTCGGCCGCGTTCATCGTAAAGGCCTTTTCGACGAGCACCGGCTTATCGCTGGTGAGCGCCAGCATGGCGTTGTCAAAGTGCATCGGGTGCGGCGTGGCGACGTACACGACGTCCACTTCGGGATCGTTCACCAGCGCCTCGTAGGATTCGTGGCGATTGGGGATATCGAACTCGTCGGCGAAGGCGTTGGCCGAGGTGAGCGAACGAGAGCCGACCGCGACAGCGACTCCCTCGGTGATCTGTTGCAGGCCCCGGGCAAAGGTGTGGGCAATCCCACCCGTGCTGATGATCCCCCATCGAAGTGGTTGTGACACGGTGACCTC
>JANXTQ010000102.1 GCA_025352305.1 Actinomycetes bacterium | reverse complement strand
GGATCCGTAAAGTGCGCCAAGGGTTTAGAAGTGATGACGCCCTATTCGTACGAAACGGTCGGTGCGCTCGAAGTACTCGTCTACCCCGGAGGAGTCGGAACTCGCGAGCACATAACGGATCCGCAACAACTCGCCTGGGTGCGTTCTCAACGACAATGCACCGCCGTCATGACCAGCGTGTGCACGGGGTCGTTGGTCTTCGCCGCTGCGGGACTGTTGGCGAATCGACCGGCCACGACTCACTGGGCATCGCTGGACAAATTGGCCAAACTTGACCCCACGATTGACGTTCGTCGAGACGATCGATTTGTCGACGATGGCGACGTGGTCAGTGCCGCGGGGATTTCTGCGGGAATTGATATGGCCCTGCACTTGGTTCGTCGTCTCGCAAGCCCGCAGCGCGAACAGCAGGTTCGACGCGCTATTCAATACGACGCGCACCCCGTGGCGTAGTTCACACCTCGGGTATGAACCCCTTCACGTACTCGTAGCGACGAATGTGCACCGGTTCGTTGTCCGGAATCTGAAAGACAATGGCGCACGCCGTCGGGAATTTGGCGCGAGCTAGTTCGGCGACGTCGGTGCCGCCCAGCAACACCGCCATTTCAAAGACGGTGGGGTTGTGGCCAATGATCATCAATGACTCATTCAATGGATCGATGGCGGCGAGCTCACCCAGAACGTCGTCGGCGGAGACGTCACGTTTGACGTTGTAGATCTTTTCGCTGGTCTCGAGAGCGTGGACAAAGGGCGTCCCCGCAAAGGCCACGGCGTACGTTTCGCGAGTACGCGCGGATGAACTCACGAGAGCCGTCACGGGCCCGAATGCACCGAGTGCGCCCGGGTCATTGGCCCACGTTCGCAACATTTCGCACTGAGCGCGACCTCGCGCCGTGAGCGGGCGATCAAAGTCGGAGTGCCCGAGTTCGCCCGGCGCCGCCTTGGCGTGGCGCACAACTGTTAGATAACGCATGACGTCAGTTTGTCCGACATTTGTGACGGTGATGTACGTGCCAGTGCGAACACTCGTTTAGCGTGGGTCCGTGCTCGCCGGGATTACTTACTTTCAAGCCATCGTTATGGGAATCCTCCAGGGCGCCACCGAACTGTTTCCCGTCTCCTCATTGGGTCACGGCGTCTTAGTTCCTGGCCTACTGGGTTGGACCAACCTCGTGAACTCCCAATCACACTCCGAAAGCTTCTTTTTGGCCTTCATCGTGGGTCTCCACGTGGGAACCGCCGTGGCACTCATTGTTTTCTATTGGAGAACGTGGAAGAACCTTTTAGCTTCACTCGGCCCTCAGAGTTCGCTCGTTCGCCAGCGCGGCGTTCGCATGACATGGGCGCTTAACGACCCCGCAACGGATCCCGATTACCGCACGCTATTTCTGTTGGTCATCGCGACCATTCCTGTCGGGATTATTGGACTCGCCTTTGAACACAAACTTCGGGTCCTTTTTGTCAAGCCACTATCGGCCGCCATATTTCTCACGATCAACGGCGTGATCATGGGCGCGGGAGAACTACTGCGTCGAAAGCGAGCCCGACACGCCGCCAGCGTCACGCTGAGGACCCTTTCACCGCTCAGTGCCGTCGGAGTAGGAACGTCACAGATCGCCGCTCTCTTCGCTGGAATATCGAGGAGTGGTGTCACGATTGTTTCAGGACTCGGCGCGGGTATGGACCACGAAGAGTCGGCCAATTTCGCATTCCTGCTCGCCACGCCGGTGATACTGCTCGCTGGACTTCTCAAAGTCCCCGACCTCTTTGGGCCCCTCGGCAGCGGTGTTCTAGGTCAGTCCCTCGTCGGTGCGCTTTTTGCGGCAGTGACGGCCTACCTTTCGGTCAAGTTCCTCACTCGCTGGTTTCACAGCAAGACCTTGTGGCCCTTCGCGATTTACAGCCTCGTCGTCGGCGTGGCCTGCATCATTCGCTTTTCCTAAATTACGAGGACAGTTCTCGACGTCCATCAATTGCGCGACCCAGCGTGATGTCATCAGCGAACTCCAAGTCGCCACCGACGGGCAGTCCACTCGCTGGTTGTGTGAACTTGAGGCCGGGAACAGCCAGAAGTTTCGTCAGATACAACGTCGTTGCTTCGCTTTCGACGGTTGGATTTAGGCACAGAATCACTTCGGTCACCTCGCCGTGTAGTCGCGCAACCAATTCGCGAATCTTTAATCGCTCTGGCGTGACTCCCTCGAGCGGATTGAGAACTCCGTGCAGCACGTGATAGGTGCCGCGAAAGGCGCCCGATCTCTCCACGGCCACCACGTCGCGCGGATCTTCCACGACGCAAATGATGCTCAAATCTCGGCGCGGGTCGCTACAGATTGGACAGAGGCCGCCGTTTTCTGCCACGTTGCAACAGCGCTCACAAAACGAAAGATTGGTCGTCATGTCAGCGAGCGACTGACTCAGACGTTCAACGTCTTCACGTGGTTGGCGCATCAGCCAAAAGGCAATTCGTTGGGCCGACTTAGGACCCACGCCGGGAAAACGACCTAGTTCGTCGACGACGCTCTGTAGCGACGGCGGATAGTTCACGACAGTTCCTCGGCACCCGGAAACGCCTCGGTAATGAGCAAGGTGGCCACTGAATCGGAGTCGGCGCTTGCGGCTTCGGCGATGTCTCGGTCGCTCAGGTCGTCGTCACCGTCCGGCCTCGACGAAGCTCGCGGCGCGGCGGCGACTTCGTCGGCGCGCAGATCGATCGTGGCGTCGACCGTCCAAATAATGTGAATCGCCATTTGGAATTCGTGTTCGAGGGCGCTGCGAAGTCCGCTTTGAATTTTCTCGGCCTCTGTTCGGAGTTGATCGCTCGGAAGCGCGATCGTCAGCGACGTGCCAACGAGTGATTTGATGCGACCCATCGTAAATACGGTCTGGGCGGTGCGAGCGAGTCTCGGAAGAACCTTGTTAGTAAATCGGTCGCGAAAATCGTCCTCGGACAGTTCCGTCGGCGCAGGAATATCGCCGCCGACGCTGAGATCATTCTCAAGAGATGGCGGCGGCGGATCACTTGATTCAGCGTCGCTGAGTTCTGGCACGTCGCGTGGGGACTCTGGCGTCGTGGCGACGTCGTCGCGAGCAGCGGGTGCCGAGCGAGTCGGCGTCGTTCGACTGAGTGAACCAATGGGACGTGACGTCGCTGCATTTACCGTCGGCGTCGAGTTAACGCCGTGGGCGACTGCTCGCTCGAGCCGTGACAGTCGTTCGTCGAAGGCGCTGAGCGAATCGTCGAGGTCCGCGCGCGTCAAACGAACTAGCGCGACTTCGAGCATCACAATGGGCACCGGCGAACTCTTCATTTCACGCAAGGTACGCCCAACGGTCTCGAGTGCTCGCACGGTGCGAGGAAGACCCAGATCTCTTCCCCACTGCTCTAAGCGTTCCCGATCCAGATCGAGCGCGTCCGAGACGTCGGGCGCCACCAAGAGCAAAAAGATCTGACGCAACTCCGAAGCCAAACTCTCGCCGAGCTGCTCAGGGTCCCATCCATTGCGGGTCAGTTGGGCGAGCGAACTAATGGCCAACACGGCGTCCGAACTGCCAAGAGCCCCGAGCAAGTCATCAAAGGTTGGATGCGCGTCGCCAATCGATCCCGTGGCCAGGACTTGGTCTAAGGCGCTTAAGGCATCGCGTGCAGAACCGTGACCCATGCGAACGGCCGTCGCGAGGGTCTCTTCATCGACGCTCAGTCCCGCCGCATCTCGTACTTCGTGCAGCAGTTCGTTCAGAATCTGCGAGCTAATGAGACGAAATTCGAGATGCTGCGTCCTCGATCGAATGGTCGATTTCACCTTGTGCGGATCGGTCGTGGCGAGAACGAAGACCACGTGTGCGGGCGGCTCTTCGAGAGTCTTTAAGAACGCTGCTTCAGCGGCATTAGACAGCATGTGGACTTCGTCGATGATGTAAACCTTCCAACGTCCCGACGACCCGTGCCACGCTCCCGAAGTGATCTCTCGGATGTCATCGACACCATTATTGGAAGCGGCGTCTAATTCAACGACGTCCAGCGAGGTCCCGCGCGTAATGGCGATGCAACTGTCACAACGATTGCACGCGTCACCTTCTTCGGGTTGCTCGCAGT
>JANXTQ010000067.1 GCA_025352305.1 Actinomycetes bacterium | reverse complement strand
CGGTCGCCATGAGTTTTCCGCTCGATCGCGTCCAAGAGGCCTATGACGCATTTGGCGAATCGGGAAAATTCGGCAAGATCATTCTCAGCACCAATTAGCGATCATGTCAATGTGGTGAACGTTAAGTTGCACCACGTGAGTGTGGCACCAACACCAATTCCCTTGCCGCACCCGTCACGTCTTGATCCAATGCGCGCTGACTACGCCGAGATCATTGAGGCTCACGAACGTGCCGTACGCGAAAATCGTGCGAGTTATCTTGATCCTCAAAGCTCGCTGAGCGTGTTGACCGTCGTGACACTGCAGGAGCGCGGCACCTGCTGTGACAGCGGATGTCGGCACTGTCCGTACCTCGAGAATTAGTGGCCGGCGGGCGCGGCGTCGTTTTGACCGAGATGGTGACGGTCGACGTTGACGAAGACGTAAAAGATCAACGAACCCGCCAGTAAGCAGAGAGCACCGAGTCTGAACGCCTGGTCATAACCGTGCACCGACGCTGCCGCCAAAACCTGCGCCGTGGGCTTGGAGTGATGCAACAGTGCCCATGACGCTCCAAAAGTTGTACCGGCAGAAACCGCCACCGTGTTTTGAATCGCCGTACCGAAGGATCCACCGACCTGTTGCGTTGTAGTTAGTACCGCGGATGCGGCACCGGTGTCCTGCGGTTCAACATTGAAAAGTGCCGTCGATGACAACGCGACGAAGGCCATGCCGAGGCCCAAACTCATGATCAACATTGCGGGCATCACGTGGCTGATGTAGGCACTTGATGGCGTGATGTAGCTCAAATAGAACAGTCCTGCGGCGGCCATTAGACAGCCCATCGAGGCCAACGGGCGCGGTCCAAATCGAGGCAGTAACCGCGTCGCGGCAATGGCCGACGCGATCACGCCCAGCGAGAACGGCAAAAAGAGCAGGCCGGACTTGACGGCCGAGTACAGGTGCACGTTTTGGAAGTAGTACGTCATGAACAAGAACATGCCGAACAGTCCGAGACCGACCAAGAGCTGCGTGAGATACGCGCCGGCGCGGTGGCGCTCGGTAATGAGTCGCAGTGGCAGCAACGGCGACTTCACGCGCGACTCAATGACGAAGAACATCGCGAGCAAAATTGCGCCAACAGCCATGTAGGGCCAGGCGTTCGTCGAGCTCCATCCGTGCATCGGGTTCGCTGCCTGCGAGACGCCGTACACAATTGCGACCATGCCAATGGTGGCCGTCAGTGCGCCTGGAATGTCGTACTTGGGATGACCATGAACTTTTGACTCGCGCACGTTAGGAATCGCCAACACGAAGGCAATTAACGCCATGGGCGTGTTAACGAATAAGCACCAGCGCCAACCCACGTACTGGGTTAACAGTCCTCCAGCAATAAGTCCGATCGCCGCTCCCACGCCCGACAGTGCCCCGTAGACACCGAATGCCTTGGCGCGCTCTTTGGAATCTGTAAAGGTCACCGAAATCAGCGACAACGCGGCGGGTGCAAGCAGCGCACCGAAGATTCCCTGCAATGCGCGGGCGCCAAACAGCATCTGCTGGTTCACCGACAGTCCACCGAGCAACGACGCACCGGCGAATCCAAGTAGTCCGACCAGGAACGCGCGCTTGCGCCCGAGGTAGTCACCAATACGTCCGCCGAGAAGCAAGAAACCACCGAAGGTCAAGGTGTAGGCCGTCACCGCCCATTGGCGATTTGCATTCGAGATCGACAGCGCCTTGGCGGCGTGCGGAAGCGCGATGTTGACAATTGACGCGTCAAGTACCACCATCAACTGAGCAATGGCAATGACGACCAAGGCAAACCAGCGGCGCGGATCCGGCTCAGTTATTTCAGTGTTTGCGGGAGTTGTCGTCGCGGCGTCAGTCATCATTGACTCAATTCGTTTCGGTCGGTCGGTCGGCTCATGGTAATTGCCGTTTGTCACTTTCGTGCCCCTACAAAATGTCGGCGGCGGCGCTTCGCGCGAGCGAAAAGTATTAGAGCAGCGACGACAACGGAGTTGAACTCAGTCCGTGGGCATCGGCCACTGGTCCGTACGTGATGTGACCATCTGCGACGTTGACACCCTCGGCCAATGAATCATCTGCCATTACCGCACCACGCCAACCTCGACGTGCGAGTTCAATCGTGTAGGGCAATGTCGCGTTCGCTAGTGCGTGCGTCGAGGTGTTGGGCACCGCTCCGGGCATATTGGCCACGCAGTAAAAGATGCAGCCGTTGTGTTCAAACACGGGATCAGAGTGAGTGGTCGGACGGGTTGCTTCAAAACACCCGCCCTGGTCCACTGAGATATCGACGAGAACCGAACCCGGACGCATGCGCGAGACGAGGTCGTCGCTGACGAGCTTGGGCGCTTTGGCCCCGACTACGAGTACTGCGCCAATGACGATGTCGGCGAGCATGCAACTCTCTTCGATCGCATGAGCGGACGAAGCAACCGTTTCGACTTCACCTCGAAAATGGTGATCGACGGTGCGTAGGCGATCGAGGTTGCGATCAAAGATTTCCACGTTCGCGTGCATGCCCACCGCCAACGTGGCTGCCGCCAATCCCGCGACACCGGCACCAATCACGACCACGTTCGCTGCGGCGACGCCCGGCACGCCACATACCAGAGTGCCGCGTCCCCCACCCGCGCGCATCAGGTGGTGCGCGCCCATTAACGGCGCCATGCGTCCGGCGACTTCGCTCATTGGCGTGAGTAACGGTAGTGAGTTGTCGCGCATGCGCACCGTCTCGTACGCGATCGCCACGTTTCCAGCTGACACCAGTGCATCAGTACACGAGCGGCTGGCGGCGAGATGGAGATAAGTGAACAGAACTTGGTTTTTTCGCAACGAGAGCCGGTGGTACTCGGACTCAATTGGTTCTTTAACCTTCAGAACCATCTCGCTTTCACCCCACAACTCGTCCACGTCATCAACAATCGTGGCGCCGGTCGCCATGAAGTCGGCGTCGCGAATCGACGATCCGAGACCAGCGCCTCGCTCGATATGAACTCGGTGACCTGCTGCGACAAGTTCGCGAACGCCGGCGGGAGTGATGGCGACGCGGTACTCGTCGGTCTTTACCTCTGAGGGAACTCCGATGATCATCGTTGATCTATTCCTTTTCCGCGACGTTCTCGTCGCGTTCGTTACTCGATCGAAGTGTAGGGGGCCGACTTCGTCTTAAAGAAGTTGCCCTTGGTGACCACGCGAGTGACAATGACCAAAACGAGCCCGAGAACCAGCGTCACCAACTCTGACAGCGCCTGGTTTTCGTGACGAACAACTTTGCCGGCGGCGTTCGTGATCGGTACCGACCACTGATTCATGAACACCCGCAGTCCCACCAATAGCAAGATCACGCCCGACACGAATGGAAACAAGACGCCGGTGAAAAAGAAGCGCGCGCTGACAAACGCCACCTTTCGATACGCCCACGCGCACGTGATGCCGGTCACGCCGTAGTAAAAACCGATCAACACTCCAATGCTGGTGATCATGATGTTCTCGACATAGTTGTAGCCACTTTGTGACTGGCTCAACAACAAGATGCCGAACAGACAGACAAACGACAAGATCAACGTTCCCACGGCCGGGGTCTGGGTCTTGCCTTGGATTGAAGCGAACATCTTCGGAAAGACCTTGTCGCGCGCCATTGAGTAGGTGATGCGCGCCGCGGGCAGCAACGTGGTCTGCGTTGTGGCAACCGTTGAACTCAAAACGGCAAAGATCATGACGTAACCCGCCCAGGTCCCCACGGCGTGGTTGGCGAAGAAGAACAGGATGTTAACGCCCTGTTGTTGGATCAACCAGTTCGGCAACAGCATCTGCGCCGCGACGATATTGAGCAAGAAAACGAAGAGCAATAGGTACATAGCAATGATCCCGGCACGACCCGGGTTGTGCGTGGAGTACTTGGACTCTTCGTTGAGATTTACTGCGGTGTCCCAGCCCCAGAAAAAGAACACACCTAGCACGATGCCGCCCGAGATGGCGGAGAACCCTCCGAGGTTCAACGGGTTAAACCACGACAAGTGAAAGCCCGGCGAATAGACCTTGTGGCCAGCAATGAACGCAATCACGTGGTGACGTCCCTGTGCGAACACCTTGATGATGCCCCACGTCGAAAATCCAACCACCGAGACGTACTCAATGATCACGAGAATCCATTGGAAATTGGTGGTGTAGCGAATACCCCAGATGCACACGAAGGTCACGAAGCCGAGCCACAGTGCGCCGATAATGGAGATGAATCCAAGATTGCCGGCGCTCGCGCTTGAGACCCAACCGAGACTATTGAAGAACTGCAGGGTGTACGAACCTGCGAGCAGAGGAGCGATCACGCAGAAAATTGTGCTCAGCGCTACCTGAATCCAGCCGTTAAACCAACCGAGGAAGGGACTAGTTAACTTCGACACCCACGAATACGACGCGCCGCAATCGGGATCGCGACGATTGAGATGGAAGTACGCCACCGCCACGAAAATGACGGGAATAAACGACAGGATGATCAAAGACGGTGCGAACACACCGACACCGGCAACGGCGGCGAGCGACGACATCGTCGAAGCCAGTGAGTAGGCCGGTGCGACCGACGAAACAGCTACCGCGGTCGAGTCAAAAAGACTCAGCTCCTCGGCACGTAATTGGTTCGCGGCCTGCGAACTCGGAACCGGGGTGCCAAAGGGCCCCTCCACCTCGTCGATTGACATACCACCCCTCTCAGGAACTAACGATCAATAGTTAGTCAAACACTACGCATCGAGGTTGTGCATCACGTGTTTTATTCGCGTGTAATCCTCAAATCCGTACACCGAGAGATCCTTGCCGTATCCACTGTGTTTGAAACCACCGTGCGGCATTTCGGCGACGAGGGGAATGTGCGTATTAATCCAGACGCAGCCAAAATCGAGATCACGAGCAAATCGCATTGCTCGACCGTGATCTTTGGTCCACACCGAGCTCGCCAGTGCGTACTGAACCCCGTTGGCGTATTCGAGGGCTTGGGACTCATCGGCGAACTTCTGCACCGTGATGACCGGACCGAAGATCTCGTTTTGAATCATTTCGTCTTGTTGCGTGAGATCGCCCACGACCGTGGGTGACAGGTAGTAGCCCGCTGAGCCCACGCGATCTCCCCCCGTCACGATGGACGCGTGTGAGGGAGTTCGTCCGAGAAATCCGTTGACTCGTTCAAACTGATTGATGTTGTTGACCGGGCCAAAGAGCGCGTCGTCATTATCGGGAGCTCCCACAACCGTGTTGCGGGCTTGCTCGGCGAGAGCGTCGAGAAAGTCGCCGTACACGCGTGGCCCGGCAATGACGCGCGTCGCCGCGGTGCAGTCTTGGCCCGCGTTAAAGAATCCCGCGATGGCGATTGATTCTGCGGCCGCCGCAATGTCGGCGTCGTCAAAAACAATGACCGGTGCTTTTCCACCCAGTTCCAAATGGACTCGCTTCAAGGTGGCGGACGCGGACTCGGCGACCTGCATACCAGCGCGCACCGATCCCGTTACCGAGACCATGGCGGGTACGGGGTGCTCGACGAGTGCGCGACCCGTGTCGCGGTCGCCACAGACGACGTTAAATACGCCCGCCGGGAGGAACTCACTCATGACCTCGGCCATAAAGAGTGACGAAGCAGGAGTGGTGTCGGCCGGTTTCAGGACCATGGTGTTGCCCGCCGCAATCGCCGGGGCCCACTTCCATACGGCCATCATCATTGGGTAGTTCCACGGCGTCACGGCGCCGCACACGCCAACGGGCTCACGACGGATGTAACTGGTGTGACCTTCCATGTACTCTGCGGCCCCTCGACCTTCGAGCAGACGCGCGGCGCCAGCGAAAAATCGGATCTGATCGATCATCGGAGGAATCTCTTCGCTGAGGGTGACGGAGATAATTTTTCCGCAGTTCTCCGCTTCAATGGCCACGAGTTCTGACGCTCGCGCTTCTAAAGCATCGGCAATGAGAAGTAGAGCGCGACTTCGCTGCGACGGCGTCGTTCGCTTCCACGAGACAAAGGCACTCTGCGCCGCACGAACGGCGAGGTCGACGTCGTGCGCACTGGACTGAGGCATCTCAGCAAACGGCTCGCCGTTCACGGGGCTCAGCAGTTCGACGTAATTTCCGCCGCTCGGTGCAACGTTTTGGCCACCAATGAAATTCGTTAAGCGACGCACAGCAACCCCCTGAAAAGACTTCCGGCGACGATCGCCTCGAATCCCCACTCTCTCATGCGGCACAAGGGTTTTGCAAGCCCAGCGCGAAGGAATACGGACCCCTGGACCCCCGAGATGACGCATATCGGCGCTCGATAGGCATATACTGTTGATATCCGCAGCCACGGGGTTCGTTCTCGAACTTACGAGCGAGGGAAAAACCAATGCCAGCCCGACCAACGAAACGGGGAGTACAAACTCCCGACAGAGCGAGTGTGGAGCCCGTTGCGGGGCCGAACGCGCTTGACGCGGTGGATCGTCGGATCATTGGACTTCTTCAACGTGATGGTCGTCGTCCTTACGGGGCGATCGCCGATCACGTCGGTCTTTCAGAGGCCGCCGTGCGTCGTCGAGTACAGCGACTTCGTGACTCCGGTGTGATGCAAATTGTCGCCATCACCGATCCGCTGCAACTCGGTTTCGGCCGAGAAGCGTTGGTCGGCATACGTGTCCACGGAGACGTGCGCTTGGTGGCGGACAAGATTGCTGCAATTGACGAAGCCAACTACGTCGTTATGACTGCCGGCAGTTTCGACCTCATCGCCGAACTGATTGCCGTTAATGACGACGACTTGGTGCACTTGCTGAATGACTCCATCCGGAGCATTCCAGGAGTGACCGAAGTAGAGACCTTTCTCTACTTGAAGTTGGCCAAACAAACCTATACCTGGGGGACCAAGTGACACTGCACGAAATCATCAGCGACGGCCTATCGGTCGTGAACGCCGAACACGAAAGCCATACGCTCTCCGAGCGAGCTCGACGACACCTGTGGATGCAGGTTTCGCGCATGGGTTCGTATTCGGAGAGTTCAGAAATTCCCGTCATTGTGCGTGGAGAGGGCGTTTACGTCTTTGACGCTCGCGGTAATCGATACTTCGACGGTCTCTCGGGACTGTTTACTAATCAGATTGGCCACGGACGCCACGACATTGCTCAAGCGGCCGCGACCCAAATTGATGAGATGGCGTACTTTCCTCTGTGGACCTACGCGCATCCTCGAGCGATTGAATTAGCCGAACGTTTGGCGAACCTTGCTCCCGGCGACCTCAATCGAGTCTTTTTCACCACCGGAGGTGGCGACGCGGTAGAGAGCGCCTGGAAGTTGGCTCGCCAGTACCACCGCTTGCGCGGCGACACCGATCGCTACAAAGTGATTAGTCGCGATATTGCCTATCACGGCACCACCATGGGTGCTCTCACCATTACGTCCATTGAGAGTTACCGCACGCCCTTTGAGCCGCTCGTACCTGGTGCGGTCAAAGTGCCCAACACCAACCAGTACCGCACGCCCGTATTTGCCAACGACGCCGACGCTTTTGGAATGTGGTCGGCCATGCAAATCGAAGAAGCGATTCTGCGTGAGGGCGCTGAGACCGTGGCCGCTGTGTTCTTAGAGCCGGTACAAAATGCCGGAGGGTGCTTCACCCCTCCCCCGGGATACTTCCAAGAAGTGCGAAAGATCTGTGATCGTCACGGCGTGTTGCTGGTATCTGACGAAGTGATCTGCGCCTTTGGTCGACTCGGTACGTGGTTTGGTGGCCAGAAGTACGACTACGTGCCCGACATCATTACCTGTGCCAAGGGCTTGACCTCGGGTTACGCCCCGCTCGGCGCGATGATTGTGTCGGACCGAATTGCCGAACCCTTTATGCACGGTGATACGAGCTTCGTTCACGGATTCACCTTTGCGGGTCACCCGGTCAGCTGTGCCGTGGCGTTAAAGAACTTGGACATCATGCGTGATGAAAAGGTTCTCGAAAACGTCCGAGCCAATGAGCAGTACTTCCACGATGGTCTCGAATCATTAAAGGACCTCCCGATCGTCGGAGATATTCGCGGCACGGGATACTTCTGGGGTATTGAACTCGTGAAGGACCAGGGCACCAAGGCATCCTTCGAGGGTGACGAAGCGGAGCGACTGCTACGCGGACAGATCTCGCCCGAGCTGTTTCGCCGCGGACTGATCTGTCGTTCCGATGACCGTGGCGACCCGGTTGTCCAACTGGCGCCGCCGCTGATCTCGACGCGTGAGGACATTGACTTCATGGTCGGAACCTTGCGCGAAGTGTTCGACGGAGCTCTCGAGCGCATCTAAGTGTGCTGACAGCGCCCGCGTCACTGTGGTGGTCGACGCTGCCCGAAACTATTACTGCGCGAGCAACCTTGCGCCAGGACCTCGACGTCGACGTCTGCATCGTGGGCGGCGGTTTCACGGGACTGTGGACGGCGCGTGAACTCCTGCGACGTGACCCGTTGCTTCGTGTGGTCATTATCGAGCAGGCCGTTTGCGGATACGGGGCGTCCGGTCGAAACGGGGGGTGGGCGTCGGCGCTATTTCCCTTGAGCAACGACGTCGTGCGACGACGCTACGGCGAGGCCGCGTTCATTCACCAACG
>JANXTQ010000027.1 GCA_025352305.1 Actinomycetes bacterium | reverse complement strand
GTCGGCGAAACTTTCGTTATCACTGAAAAGGCGTGCCCGTCGATTTTTGACGCCACAACGAGCTGGGTAATTGAACTACGTAACGCGCCGACGTTGCTCACTGAGACCGACTGTGCACGTGTGAGAACGGCGCTCGATCGCGCAAGAAAAACTCCCACCAACGTCCCGACAACGGTCGCGAGGACGATGATCACGACGAGGCGGCCACCGCGGGCCCAGTTGGTCACTTCGCGCGACTGATTCGGCTCACGTGAGGTCACCGAGGTGACAGTAGTTGTCGTGCGATCAATTAACTAGTGACGCCCCAATTGAGAGGCCCAATAGGTGTCGAGGCGAATACTCAGCAGATCGAGCACAGGCAAAACGTCTGCGACGCAGAACTTTTAAGTGCCCGAGTGTTCAGTTGCTCGTTTCACTCATCTTGATACCGTGAGCACCCTCTCGCCACAGCGTGTAAATAGCGGGACCGTTCTTGACCGGCCGTAATGCGCTCACCAGTTCGTAGCCGAAACGCCGGTAGTAGCCGATGTTGTCTTCCCTTTGAGTTTCGAGGTATGCGCCCACGCCCTCGGAATCAATTTGGCCGAGTCGTTGATTCATCAACATTGCTCCTACACCACGACGCTGCATTTCAGGGTCAGTGACCAGAAGATACAGATACCAATGCGGATCCTTGGGATGTGATCGTGCGACCGCGTTCAAGTACGTTGTACCGTCCACGAGCGCTCGGGGTCGACGATAGAGAGCTCGAATCGATCCCGGTACCGCCGCCAACTGGGTACGGATGGGCTGGGGGTATCCGCCGGGTTTCAACCACGCCGATACGCCCACGATGCGATCTGAAGCGTCTCTCACTGTCACAATTTTTCCGCCCGGGCCGAGGTGCTTGAGCGCCGTTCGAAAAAAGAAGAACAAACCGCGGTCACGTGTTCGAGACTTCGGAGATAAAAAAATGAAGAAGGGATCGGTGTAAAAGCCCCGAACGGCGACCATCGCCGCCTCGTTCATTTCCTCATTACTGAGGGAGCGCTCATCGAGGCGCAACTCCGTGTTCGTCATCCACAAAGCGTAACCAACGCTCGACGTGGCACGATATTGATATGGCCATGCGCGAAGAGTGCAAGCACTTTCAAAGTCGTACATACTCCTCGGGCGAGGTGGCGCGATTTTGCGTATTGGGTAACGCTCCCGATCAGCCGTGGGCTTGTCCCGATAACTGCATGATCTTCGAACCGCGCTTAGCCGACGTGGGTTGGAGTCACGGCACACTGCGAAACACCAAGGTGGAGCCGGCTCCCAGCGGTGCGCCCGAGCAACGACGCGACGTACTCGACTCGGCGGCCGAGATCGTCAACTCGGTCGCCCCCGCACTATTTAGCGAACGCCGCGCTGAGTTGGAAAAACAAGCCCGTCGCGAAGAACGCCGTGGCTGGAAGTTCTGGAAGCGTTAGTTAGTCACCCGTGAATTTGGCGGGTCGACGCTCCATGAACGCCGTCATAGCTTCGACGAGGTCGTTGCTTTGGATGTACGCGGAGTTCCAGTGAGCCACGAATTCGAGTCCTTGCTCGACACTCATAGATTCATTCGCGCGCAGCACTGCCTTAGTTCCCTGCACCGCCAAAGGGGAGTTGGCGGCGATCTCTGCGGCTAGCTCATACGCGGCCGCGAGGACCTCTTCGGCGCTGCCCTCGTGCACGTGATTGATGAGTCCAATGACCGACGCTCGCGCGGCGTCGATGTCTTTTCCGGTAAAGGCGAGCTCGGCGACGTGACCTTCACTAACGATTCTTGGTAGACGTTGAAGCGTTCCGAGGTCCGCCACAATCGCCACTTTTGCTTCACGCACCGAAAATATGGAGTCGGACGATGCCAGGCGAATATCCGCGGCACAGATGATGTCGACGCCACCACCAATGCAGTATCCGTGAACGGCGGCAATAACGGGAATCTGTAGGTCGGCAATCGCGGTGACGGCGTCTTGGAGATAGCGAATCTGTTTATAAGACGCCAGACTCGTGCGGGCTCGAGACGCGGGCCGAGTCGATTCCGATGGTGTTGACAGCGAACCACCCATCTCCTTGAGATCGAGTCCGACACTGAAATGTGGTCCGCGTGCTGCAATAACGAGAACTCGTAGTTGAGAGTTAGCGGCCACCTCGGCACACGCCAGCGGAAGGTCGTGCCAGATCTGATGTCCGAGGGCGTTGCGCGACTGTGGTCGATTGAGCCACAGCGTGCCAATCTCTCCATCAATCTTCAGTTCCAGCACCTCAGATGTGAACGCCACAACTCCTCCTTCGACGTCAATGAGACTAGGTCACGTCGAGATTCACATCGCGGGCTCACCGTTACACTGCCGCTGGCCCAAAAAGCCAACTATGACGACATTTTCTGACTCTTGCTCGCGATTCATTGATGCCACGAGCGACGCCGCCCGTCGTCGAGTTCTCTGGGATCAATTCGTAGCTATCGGGTTGCCCACGACCGACGACGAGGTGTGGCGATACGCCCCGCTAAAGGAGTTTCACCTCGACGACTACGAGGTGTCGAGCGAGCCTGCATTGCTGGAACGTGCGAGCGAGATCGACGAACTGA
The DNA here is from genome assembly GCA_025352305.1 of Actinomycetes bacterium. Classification (GTDB taxonomy): domain Bacteria; phylum Actinomycetota; class Acidimicrobiia; order Acidimicrobiales; family RAAP-2; genus RAAP-2. Next base: position 1,775 of record JANXTQ010000027.1, on the reverse strand, counting down.
CGCGCGATGCGGCGATGGTTATTTACGTCAACAATGGCCATCTCGACGCCGTGACGAACGATCTTGATGGTGTGTCCGTCATCGGCGTAACGCCCGGTCAGGACTTTGGGGCTCGCAGTTATTACGATCGATACGAATCTGATGCGTTTGCCTTGCTCAATGGGGCGCTTTCTCCGTCGACCATTACCGTTCACGTCGCCGCAGGAACAACGGTGGCTGGCCCGATTGTCATTGTTCACACGCTGGCTCGCAGTGCGGCGTGGCCGTCGATTCGAATCAATCTGGAGCGCGCCGCCTCGGCGGTAGTCATTGAATGCCTGTTCGGCGGCGATGACTGCGTGGTTGTTCCCCTCTCGCAGTACGAATTGGGAGACAACGCCGAACTATCCGTGTCGACGTATCAGCGCTTGTCGTCGAGCGCGTGGCATATTGCTCGCTCGACCGCCGTTCTAGGACGCGATGCGAGAATGAATCAAGGAGTGGTCGGTCTGGGAGCCCACTACGACCGTTCGCGAAACGACGCCGAGTTCATGGGATCGGGTTCAACCAACCGACTGCACACGACTTTTTTGGGATCCGGAAATCAGGTCCACGACTTTCGTAGTCACCAGCGCCACCTGGTCGGACGAACCAATTCGGTCTTGCTCTCCAAAGGTGCCGTCGCCGACGAGTCACGCTCGGTTTATACGGGGCTCATCGAAATTGAAAAGGGAGCGCGACGCTCTGATGCGCGCCAAACGAACGTCAATTTGCTCTTATCAAAAAATGCTCACGCCGACACTGTTCCCAACCTCGATATCAAGGAGAACGACGTCGTATGCGCCCACGCTTCGAGTGTGGGACCGCTGGACGAGATGCAACGCTGGTACCTAGAAAGTCGCGGAGTCGAGCGCGACGTCGCTGAGCGACTGATGGTGCAAGGCTTCTTTAACGAAATGACCGACGCCATGCCGGCGAGTATGGCTGCTCTGGTTGAGCGAGACGTAGCACGAGTTCTGGCCGCCAGTCGAGTGCTCAGCTCGTGAGCTCCGTAGACGTTGGAACGCTTGACGAATTTACCAAGGGCGCCGCAAGCTCGCGTCGCATCGCTGGCCGCGAACTCGTCATCATTCGAATCGATGACGATCTCTACGTTCTCGATGATCGGTGCAGCCACGAAGATTTTCCTTTGTCGCTTGGTGAGGTTGACGTCGAGTCGATTGAAATTGAATGTGAACGTCACGGTGCGATGTTCAACCTCAAAGACGGTACGCCCACCTCATTTCCTGCGACGCGACCTGTCGCTACCTACGGCGTGAGTGTGCGTGACGGACGATGTTTTGTGGAGATGCCCGAATGAGCGAATTAGTTATCAGCGACCTTCACGTCAGCGTGTCCGACCGTGAGATTCTTCGCGGTGTGAACCTCGTAGTACCCGCCGGAGAAGTTCACGTGATCATGGGTCCCAACGGATCCGGAAAATCCACCTTGGCTCACGCCATTACCGGTCGACCGGGTTACACCGTGACGAAGGGATCGGTCACGATTGACGGTGTTGAACTTTTGAGCTTGGCTCCGTCTGAGCGAACTCGAGCTGGACTCTTTTTGGCGTTGCAGCAGCCCATGGAAGTGCCTGGAGTTCGTCCGCGCGACATGTTGGTTGCGGCTGGCGCCGATGAAACAACGGTGCGAGCTCAGCTAGCCGCTGAGTGCGCGCGACTCGATCTCAGTGCTCAGTTACTGGAACGCTTCGTAAATGTCGATCTATCGGGCGGTGAACGAAAGCGCGCCGAGAT
>JANXTQ010000061.1 GCA_025352305.1 Actinomycetes bacterium | reverse complement strand
TGGGCGCGATCAAATCCGTCCCCGAGCGAACGTACTTGGCAGTCGATGGCGGAATGAGTGACAATCCACGTCCCGTTCTCTACGGATCAGGGTACGAAGCATTCTCACTTCGCCAGCCCCGCGCCGAGCGAGATCACTGTTTTCGTGTTGTTGGTAAGCACTGCGAAAGCGGCGACGTGCTCATTGATGAGGCGTGGCTGCCCTCGTCGATACAGAGTGACGACTTGTTAGTTACTCCCATCACCGGTGCGTACGGGTACTCCATGGCCTCTAACTACAACCGCGTCCCGCGTCCGGCCGTGATCTTCGTTGCCGACGGAAAAGCGAGAGTGGTTCTTCGTCGCGAAACCATGGACGACCTTTTTCGGCTCGAATCCTAAATAAATCAGACGTTTAAGCCGGTTATCCTTAGTTAATGAGTACGTCGAACGTCCGAGTGGCGATGATCGGCGCGGGCACTGTCGGCCAACCGCTCGCCCGACTGTTGCTGGACTCCAATCGAGTGGACATGTTGGTCGATGCCGCGGCGGCACGAATTGAGCTTGTGGCGATTTGCGTACGCGACGGCGCCAAGTCGCGCCCGGGCGTTCCTGCTCAACTCATCGTTACTGACTCCATGGCTACTGCCACCCGCGACGATATTGACGTCTTAATTGAAGTTGCCGGAGGCGTAGAGGGAACGCGCGAACTAATCGAGGCGGCCCTGTCACGGGGCACAACGGTCGTGACGGCCAACAAAGCTCTCATGGCGGCCGCGGGCAGTGAACTCATTGCACTGGCGCATCAACACGGCGCCGATCTTTACTACGAGGGTGCCGTGGCTGGCGGAATCCCGATTCTGCGCGCGCTGCGCACGTCGCTGGCCGGCGAGCGCATTAATCGTGTCATGGGAATCGTGAATGGAACGACCAACTTCATCCTGTCCAAGATGTCCGCTGAGGCGAGCGACTACGGAGCCGTGCTCGCGGAGGCTCAGGCGCTCGGTTACGCAGAGTCCGATCCCACGGCCGACGTCGAAGGTTTTGACGCGGCGGCGAAAGTGACAATTCTCTCGTCGCTCGCCTTTGGCACGGCGCTATGTGGTGAAGTGATTCACCGCGAAGGAATCTCGCGAATCTCGGCCGGTGACGTGGCCTACGCACACCGTCACTCGTTGGTCATCAAGTTGCTCGGTATTGCCGAGCGAATTGGGGAACACGGAATTTCGCGACGGGTGCATCCCGTGATGTTGCCGATGGATCATCCCTTGGCGTCGGTCCACGGTGCCTTCAACGCCGTTTTTGTCGAAGGTGCGTCGAGCGGGCCGCTGATGTGGCTGGGCCAGGGCGCGGGCGGGGAGCCCACGGCCGCAGCGGTACTCGGTGACGTCGTCGCTGCCGCTCGAAATCGCGTGACGCGACGCTGCGACGCGCCACTGTCCATTGATCCGTCACTACAGATATTCCCGCTCGGAGAACTGCAAAGTGTCTTTTATCTCACCGTCGACGTTCTCGATCGCCCCGGGGTCTTGGCGACCGTAGCGGGAGTCTTTGGAGAGCACTCGGTGTCCATCAAGTCCATGGAACAGTCCGGTTTCGGTGACGAGGCTCGCCTAACTTTCTTAACCCACATGGTGTTCGAGTCAGATATTTCAGCAACCCTGGAAGATCTCGCCCAACTAGACGTCGTGGACAGCGTTGGTTCGTGTATTCGAGTCTTGGAAGATGATCCGTCATGACGCCGTGGCGCGGTTTGTTGCACGAATACGCGGATTGGCTCGATCTTCGAGGGGTCACTGACGTCGTTACGTTGCTGGAAGGAAATACACCGCTCATCCACGCTCCTCGACTGAGTGAACTCGTCAAAGCCGACGTTTGGCTGAAACTCGAAGGACTCAATCCCACTGGTTCCTTCAAGGATCGTGGAATGACCATGGCGATTACGAAGGCCAAATCGGCCGGAGCCACCACGGTCGTCTGTGGCTCCACCGGCAATACATCCGCCGCCGCTGCGGCCTTCGCCGCTCGCGCCGGAATGAGCTGCGTCGTACTCGTTCCGCAGGGCAAAGTAGCGCTCGGAAAATTGGCTCAGGCAATTGTGTACGGCGCGGAAGTGATTCAAATTCGCGGGAACTTTGATCGGGCCCTCACAATGGCGCGCGAACTGACTCAACATCTGCCCATCACGATCGTGAACTCCATTAACCCCGACCGGATCGAGGGTCAAAAGACGGGCGCCTTTGAAGTGGTGGACGCTCTCGGTGACGCTCCGGATATCTTGTCGATTCCCGTGGGCAACGCGGGAAATATTTCGGCCTACTGGCGTGGCTTTACCCAGTACCACTTCGCCGGCGTGTCGAGCATCCTGCCCAAGATGTGGGGTTTTCAGGCGGCGGGTGCGGCGCCCATTGTGCTCGGTCACCGCGTTGATGAACCCGAAACGATCGCCACGGCGATTCGCATTGGGAATCCCGCGAGCTGGGTACCGGCGCTCGAAGCTGTGGACGAGTCGCACGGGGCCATTCGAGCCGTCACCGATGACGAGTTACTCGCTGCTTACTCCTTTCTGGCACGAAACGAGTCGGTTTTTTGTGAACCGGCGTCCGCGGCGAGTGTGGCGGGGCTCATAAAGTTTGGCGTCCCAGCGGGCTCGCGGGTCGTGTGCGTACTAACCGGAAATGGTCTGAAGGATCCCGACACGGCGGTGAGTCAGTCGGTCACCCCCGTCGTCATCGAAGCCACCATGGACGACCTGTTACGACATTTGCAATAAGTTTCGAGCAGCCGCTGGGAGCGGCTACTATGAATCCTGTCACCTGCTACCGGCTCTACTGCCGACGTGCGGATCTCTCCCTCGGGGTGACAAATTCCTTCTGATTTTTCCCCGTGCCGAAAAAAATTATGGCTCGGAGAGAAAGGACCCAATGGCTCAAGAGCCCACGAACAAGACCGTCCTCGAAACTAAAGAACGCGAGGAGTTGGTTCAAATTGCCTCCGCCATCGGCGTGAAAACTTCCGCTCGAGCGAGCAAAGCCACGCTGATCTCGGCGATTATGGACTCCGCTCCCGAGGCCGCGGCCCCCGTTGCTGAGCGACCCGCTCGCCCCGGACCGGTGCGCTCACGGCGCACCGTCGCCACTCCCGAAACGGATTTTGACGACTTCGTCAAAGAGGTCACCGCCGCCGAGCCGAGCGCCGCATTGCCCAGCACGACGTCGCAGAGTCCTGCTGCTAGTTCGGAGAACACTGAAGTTGATGGTTCGCCCTCCGGCGCACCGTCGAGAAACCCGTCACCACGTACCGAGCGCCCCCCACGTGAATACAACAGTGGTCCGGGCAACGCCAACGGTGCCAACGGCGCGGGCGCTTCCAACGACCGCAACGCCCAAAACAATCGCCGCAATCGCCGTAACCGCGGTCGGGACCGATTCGATCGCGGCGAGCCCCAAAGCGGCGCCGACCAGCCGTATAACGGCGAGCTCGTCGAGGTCAAGGGTCTGTTGGATCTGCGTGACGACGGCTACGGCTTCTTGCGCACCAATGGTTATCAGCCGAGCGCGAATGACGTGTACGTCTCGATCTCGCAGGTTCGCCGTTACCACCTGCGAAAAGGTGACGCCATTGAAGGCGCGTACCGCCCGGCTGCGAGCAACGAGAAGTACGCCGCCCTGCTGCGCGTGGACACCGTTCACTCCATGGACCCCGAGCTCGCGCGCCAGCGTCCCCGATTTGAAGATCTGACCCCGCTGTTTCCGGACGAAAAGTTGCGCCTCGAGACCAACGAAGGAAAAGGGGACCTCACCCCGCGCATTGTTGACCTCATTAGCCCCATTGGTAAGGGTCAGCGCGGACTGATCGTGTCACCGCCGAAGGCCGGAAAAACCACCGTCATGAAGCAGATCGCCCAGTCGATTGAAGTCAACAACCCTGACGTACACCTCATTGTGCTCTTGGTTGATGAGCGACCCGAAGAGGTCACCGACATGCGTTGAAGCGTTCGTGGCGAAGTCGTCGCGTCCACCTTTGACCGTCCCGCCGACGAGCACACGCACTTGGCCGAACTGACCATCGAGCGCGCGAAGCGGCTCGTGGAGTTGGGACGAGATGTCGTCATCATTTTGGACGGAATTACTCGTCTCGCTCGCGCCTACAACCTCGCCCAGCCCGCGACCGGTCGCATCATGTCCGGTGGAGTGGACTCCGGTGCGCTCTATCCGCCGAAGCGATTCTTCGGTGCGGCGCGAAACATTGAAGAAGGTGGATCCCTCACGATCCTGGCGACCGCTCTCGTAGAGACCGGCTCCAAGATGGACGAAGTCATCTTTGAAGAGTTCAAGGGCACCGGCAATATGGAGTTGAAGCTGGACCGTCGCCTCGCGGAGCGTCGTTTGTACCCCGCCATTGACGTCAACGGCAGCTCAACTCGTCACGAAGAGTTGCTCTTTGACCGTGACCAACTGACTCAGGTGTGGAAGTTACGCCGCGTGTTAAACGGTCTGTCGGCCGAAGGACGTGACGCCGCCGGCCTCGAACTGTTGATTGACAAACTTCGCCAAACTCGCTCAAACGACGAGTTCCTTGCCGAAATCGGCAAGGGGCCGAGTCCAACTAGCTAAACCTCCGCTACACTCTCTATCCGCTTCTTGAAGGAGAACCCATGAAGCCCGACATACACCCCAACTACGGCGACGCCACCGTGACCTGCTCATGTGGCAACACCTTCAGCACCCAGTCGACGAAGTCGACCATGACGGTCGAACTGTGCAACGAATGTCACCCGTTTTTCACGGGTAAGCAGAAGTTGGTCGACACCGGAGGACGCGTGGAGCGCTTCCAGCGTCGCTACGCCCAAAAGACCAAGTCGCGTACGCCCCGGGCTTAGGCCCTACGGCGTTCACGCATCGTTGTGAGCACCCTCGACGACACGCTGAGCAAGCTCAGCGACGAACTGATTTCCATTGAAGCCGAACTGGCTCAACCCGACGTGGCGTCGGACCTCACGCGACTTCGCGAGCTTTCTCAGCGCCATAAGGAACTGAGTGAGTTGGTATCGGTATGGAAAGAACTGAGTTCGCTGCGCACTGACGCCGCTAGTGCCCGAGAGATGTTCAACGAAGCCACCGGTGACGACCGCGAAATGTGGCGCCAGGAGATTAGCGACACCGAAAGTCGCATTGAAGGCCTCGAATCCGAACTCGAGACATTGCTGCTGCCACGAGATCCCAACGACGGCAGAAACGTGATCGTCGAGATTCACGGAGCGTCGGGGGGCGAAGAGGCGAATCTATTCGCCGCGGACTTAGCTGAGATGTACCAGCGTTACGCCGCAGCTCGCGGCTGGAAACTGCAGATCGTTGAACGTCGTGACTCCGAGCAGGGCGGACTGGACGAAATTATCTTTTTGATCAAGGGCGCTGATGCGTGGACTCGTTTAGAACAAGAAGGCGGCGTGCACCGCGTCCAGCGCGTGCCGGTCACTGAGACCAAGGGCCGCGTGCACACGTCGACGGCCACGGTGTCGGTGCTGCCCGAAGCTGAAGAGGTTGACGTAGAGATTGACGTCAACGATCTGAAGATTGACGTCTATCGAAGTTCGGGACCCGGAGGACAGAGCGTCAATACCACGGACTCCGCCGTTCGAATCACTCACCTGCCCACGGGCATTGTTGTGGCCATGCAGGACGAAAAGAGCCAGATCCAAAACCGCGCCAAGGCCCTCATTGTCCTTCGCAGTCGACTGTTGAAGGCGGCGCAAGATGCTCAGGCCGCCGAGCAGGGTGGACTGAAGCGTTCCCAAGTCGGAGCGGGGGATCGCAGCGAGAAAATCCGTACGTACAACTTCAAAGAGAATCGCGTCACCGATCATCGCGTCAATCTCACGACCTACGCCCTCGAAGCGACGTTGGCCGGCGACCTAGATCCCTACGTTGATGCTCTGCTGGCCGATAAGCGAGCGCGCCAACTCGCCGACAGTGACAGCCGCTAACGCAGCGCTCACTGCGCAGTTGCGTGAGTTGGGCGTGGCGGCGCACGAGGCTCGCTGGATCGTTGACGAATTTGCTCCCGGCGGCGACATTGCCGGCAGCGACGCCGTGATGCAGGCGGCCACTCGTCGCTTAAATGGCGAGCCGCTCCAGTACATTCTCGGACATTGGCCCTTTCGTTCACTGGATCTAGACGTTGATCCTCGGGTGCTTATTCCTCGACCCGAGACCGAAGAACTGGTGAGTATCGCTTTGCTTCAACTAGCTCGCCGTGGCGTTCGCGCACCGGTGATTGTCGATCTCGGCTGTGGATCTGGCGCAATTGGTCTCGCGCTACTGAGTGAACTGGACGCGCGCGGCGTCAAGGGGGCGCTCTTCGCGGTGGATCTGTCCAGCGACGCTTTGGTGGTGGCGCGTCGAAACGCTCTCAAGAACCACGTGAGCGCCGTCAGTTTTGTTCAGTCATCCTGGTTCGATGACGTGGATTCGTCCCTGCGAGGGCGAATTGACCTGATCGTTGCTAATCCTCCGTATATCAGCGAGCGTGACTTCGAACTGCTCGATCCGGTTCTTTCCTACGAGCCACTCGGCGCTCTCGTGAGCGCGGACGTAGAGCTCGGAGACGGATTCAGCGACGTCGCTCACATCATCGCTGAATCACCGGGCTGGTTATCGCCACAGGGCACGGTGATTATTGAGCACGGTGAGCTCCAGGCAGAACGAGCGCGCCGCGCCGCGCACGACGCCGGCTTTGGTTCAGTGTGTACCGAGATGGATCTCAACAGTCGCGAGCGGTTTCTTGTCTGCGCACATCAGCCATGACTCGTCTCATCGATCTTGATCGACCCGGTGAAGCGGTCGACGTCCTGCGAAGTGGCGCGATTGTGGCACTGCCCACCGACACTGTTTACGGCGTTGGCGCGTGTCTCGACAACGAGAGTGCCGTCGCAAAGCTCTTCGCTCTCAAGCAACGACCACTCAGCGTGGCGTTGCCTGTGCTCATTGGATCGCTCGAACAGTTGGATCAGCTCGATATAGAAATTGATCCTCGAACGCAGCGACTCGTGGATGCGTTCTGGCCCGGAGCGCTCACCTTGATTGTGAAGGCGAATGAGATATTGGCGCAGCGAGTGGGTTCGAGTAACGGCACGATCGGAGTTCGATGGCCGAATGACCCGATGCTAAGAAATCTTCTAACTCTCAGTGGACCGCTCGCGGTGACGAGTGCCAATCGTCACGGACAGCCTCCGTGCGTCAGCGCCGATGACGTGAAACGAGAGTTTGCCTCCGGTAGTGAACTCGCCGCAATTATCGACGGCGGAGTGAGAAACGCTCCCGTGTCGACGGTATTGGATGTGAGCGGATGCGACGTCGTGGTAGTTCGAGAAGGCTCCGTCAACTCCGAGCAAATCTTCGAAATAATTCGAAAGGCTTAAACGACGTCGCTGGTCGATACGTCAGACTCGACAGCGCTGGTCGGACTCTTCGTAGAAAAGTACCGGCGCATGGCGAGCGTGCCGCCACCAAAGAAAATGAAGAGAAATATTGCTGTTACCCACGGGGCCTTGGAGGAAGAGGTTGGTCCCGACTCGGGTCGAAGTTCCACTTCAATAAGTAAGAACAGCGCGATGAAGAACAGCACCGCCCAGGCATCTTTGCGCCACGTCATCAACGTTTTTCCCGGCAGTAGTACGAGAGGAAGCAGTCCGATGGTGGTTCCGACGAGTCCACCGATGAAGAGCGATCCGAGCACGTTGTCGACAACCGCGAGCGGAATAAATCCGGAGTGCTCGAGCGCGAGGTGATTGACCGGGATCCACAGAATCCACGAAATCAATGCGACGCTCATGGTTGACACTGAGGCAATCGCTGTTAGATGTGCGTTATGTCGTTCATTCATGGTCTCAGCGAACGCCACCCCAACGACAATTCCGTAGAGGTAGCCCGGTTCAAAACTCGACACTCTCGATATGAGAACGCAGAGCGCCGCAATGGCGAGACCGAGAGGTAGCGCCTTTCGATAGCTCACGAGGCGGTATCCGCGAAGGCGGCGAAAAGTTCTCGTGACGTACCAAGAGATCAGTGCCCCTAACGCGAAGGCGGCAATGGTGGAGATAAAACCAACTGCGGTGGCCGTATTGACGCCAAAGTGTGGACTCAACATCGCACCCAGCACGGCTCCGATCATGAGCACACCAATGAACCATGGCGTTGACGCGGCGTCGGGTTCATCACTGCTCGCGACGACGGCGCCAGAGTCCGATTGCTCAACAGTGCCTTCGGGTTCGGGGCGGGCCTTTAGTCCGATGAGGCGTGCCAGGCGAGCACGACGGCGCTCAATGATGGCCATAATCTCGTCGTAGTGCGCGCTGAAGGTTTGATTGAAAATTGTTGAAGGAAACGTCAAACCCAACATCAAAACGACGGCGATCGCGGCGTTTTGAATGTTGTGACTCATGGAGTGAAAAATTTGACCCGGAGTTCCAATCGAAGCCGCGAGTGGTTCGACGTTGCCGGTAGATAAGTTCAGCGGATGCGCCGGTCCATTGAGCGTGGCGGTCAACGATCCGTTTTGGCCATTGCTGTCGGACCACGAACCGACCATTCTTCGACCATTGGCACTGAGGGTTCCGTGGAAATCGGCGGTGTAACCACCAAACGTTGAGTTGTACACCTGATGCATCGTTACCGTTGAACCGGTTAACGAAATTGTGAACGTACCAAAAGGTTGGCCGGACAAGTCCTCGAGAACCCCGCCGTTACCGCCAATTACCCAGAGTTGAGGACTGGCACCGCCTGCAGAACAGCACGTCCACGTGCCGTCGAGGGCGTTCGAACTTGCACTTGCGCGTTGCATGTTCATTGCCATACTCGCGAGCATCGCCACTGCGGCCGCGATGAAGAATCCCGCTAACAGCACTCGCAGCTGAGTACGAACCATGGCGCGATGGTAGACCTTGCACACGAACAATGTTCGCTATAAGAAAATGACGCCGTTTTCTACGAGGGCCGTGGTGCCAATCAACTCCGACTCCTCAAAGGCGGCCATGGACTGCTCATTTTCACTGCGAGCCCACGTGCGCGATCCGTCTCGCTGACGAGTGGCCACGACCAGTTTCTTGCGTGATCCGTCTTTTCGGTGGCTGACGACGTAACTCTCAATGGTGACGGGGCCGTCGTGTTGGCTCAGCATGACCGTGTCGCCTCGATCAACGTCGCTTTGAACATTGAGGAACTGAAAGTTTTCTGGCGGCTCGCTGCCGTAGACCCCCCAGGCGTGTTTGGTCGAATACCAGCCGAGTCCGGTGACCAAGCCGCGTTGTGACTGAGTGCCTCGTAAGCGCTCGACCATTGTCGCAATGGAGTGGGTCACGTAGTTGTTGCCGGGGCCACCCGCAAAGGTCAAGCCTCCCGTAACCGTAAGAGCTCGGCTCTCCGTGAACGGATCGATTCCCATTATCTCTGCGGCGCACTGCACCACCGTGGGAAAACAGCTGTAGAGATCAAGCAGCGAAAGATCCTGCGAGCTCACACCGAATCCGTTGATCGCTGACCAGATTGCTCGCATCGCGGGAGAGTCGTCCAAGCGTGGGCGCTGCGATACGAACCAGTGGTCGTACGCCTCGGCCCCACAGTGAGGAAAAATCCACTGGTCGCGATGGATGTTTCGTCGAGTTGCCTCGCTCGCGCTCATCATGATGAACGCGGCACCCATGTCGACCGGCAGGTTCGCGTTGAGCAACTTGGTATAGGGAAATCCCACCATGCGGTTCTTGATGGAGGGGGTGGAGATCTCCGTTGCACTCGGCGCATCTTGAATCCACGCGTAAGGATTCGTCGCAGCCACCTCAGCAAATCGTGACCATAGTTGTCCGAGTCGTTCACGTTGGAGTTCCAAACTCCAACCCAAACGAGCACGGCGAGCATTTTCAAATAACGGATACATCTCGGTCGGCCACGCGAGGCCAATAGAAAATTCATCGTCGTTGAAGGGTCGACGTTCCTCATCAGGTGAGACGTCACAGTCGTCAATCTCTTGATTCACCCAACCGGTGTCGACGCCCTCGTGACGAGCGAGGTTCGCTGAATAGATGGCTTCGGCTCCCACAACGCCCGCCGACTCCAGTTCACCCGCCATGATTCGACGCGACAACTCGTTCACCAACTTTTGGGGCACGTCGCCGCCGACATTCGTTTTTCGCGTGCGGCGAACGTCAATACCCAACTGCTGCGCAACCAAACGCGCGGGATTGGGCGTGTCCCAACCAATCGAATTGACCGCAATGAGTTCGTCGAGTCCCCCCGAGGAATCCTCAGCGCCGTCGTTCAGGGCGCGCTGCAGTGCACTGCTCATGAGCGAAAGTGGCGTGGCTCGAGACGCGAAGCTGGGTTTGATTCCGGGGCGCTGCACGAACTGTCCCACTCCAACGATTACCGGTGTTCGAGGGTCTAGAGCCATCTCATGAGTATGGCCTGCAACACCCCAGCGAATTATTTGACCGGTAGGGTTGTTGCGTGCGTATTGCCGTGGGCTCCGATCATGCCGGGTACCCACTGAAGCCGGTCCTGATCGAAGCGTTAGATGCGCGCGGTATCGACGTACTTGACTTAGGTACCAACGATGCGACCACCTCGGTCGACTACCCCGATTTTGGAGCGGCGGTGGCGCGAGCTGTCGTCGACGGACGAGCGGATCTGGGCGTCGCCATCTGCGGAACCGGCATTGGCATCTCCATCGCCGCGAACAAAATTCCCGGCGCACGTGCGGCTCACGTTCACGACGTCAGCACAGCGCGCCTTGCGCGCGAGCACAATCACGCCAACGTTCTCTGCTTCGGAGCCCGCATAACGGGCACTCAAGTGGCGATCGACGCGCTGAACGCGTGGCTCGACGCACCACTCGGCCAAGGCCGACACCTTCTTCGACTCGCCAAAATTGACGAGCTTGACACTGACAGTTTCACCACCGGAAAGGGCTAGAGCACAGTGGGATCATCACCTTTTGATTCATGGATATCGGGAGACGACGAAGTAAGCGAGTTGCTCTCACGAGAGTGGCAACGTCAAACCAACACACTGCAACTCATTGCCAGTGAGAACTTCGCCTCGCCGGCCGTCATGGCGGCGACGGGCTCGATCCTCACGAACAAATACTCCGAGGGCTACCCCGGTCGTCGTTACTACGGAGGAAACCAAGTAGTCGACGAGATTGAAGATCTTGCGCGCCGGCGACTCACCGCACTTTTTGGGGCCGATCACGCCAACGTGCAGCCACACAGCGGAGCTAACGCCAACGTCGCGATCTACCAAGCGTTGTTAGAACCTGGCGACACCGTGCTCGCGATGCGCCTCGACCAAGGTGGCCACCTCACGCACGGATCTCCCGCCTCGATGACCTCCAAGATTTGGCGCTTCGTGGGCTACGGGGTGACGCCACGATCGGACAATCCGGACGTCATCGGAGAAATTATTGACGTAGAGAATCTGAGAGAACTCGCGCACCGTGAGAAACCGAAGTTGATCGTGGCCGGTGCCACGGCCTATTCGCGGCGAATTGAACCAGAGGTGTTTCGCGAAGTTGCCGACGAAGTCGGAGCGTTGTTGATGTTTGACGTTGCGCACCCCGCGGGACTTATCGCCGGTGGCTCTAATCCCAACCCCGTGCCCTACGCCGACGTGGTGAGCTTTACCACCCACAAGACCCTGCGCGGACCGCGCGGGGGAGCAATCCTCTGTCGCGAAGAGCACGCCAAGAAGATTGATTCGGCGGTCTTTCCCGGACAGCAAGGCGGACCGTTGGAGCACGCCATCGCAGCAAAAGCCGTTGCGTTCAAAGAAGCGGCGCACCCGTCTTTTTCGATCTACACCGATCAGGTGATTACCAATGCGCGCGCGTTCGCGGGTGCGCTCGCTGAGCACGGCTTTCGTATTGTCTCGGGGGGAACTGACAACCACTTGTTACTGGTCGATCTTGGAACCTTTGATGATCAGTTGACCGGCAAGGCGGCCCAAGAAGTTCTGGACCGCGCCGGCATCACAACAAATCGAAATCAGATTCCCGACGACTCGCGCAGTCCGTTTGTTACGTCGGGACTGCGCGTGGGTTCCGCGGCCCAAACGACTGCCGGAATGATGCCAGATCAGTTCGTGCAAATTGCTGGACTCATGGCACACGCACTGCGTTACCGAGACGACGACACCGCCGTTGCCAAGGTTCGCGGAGAAGTGGCGGCGCTGTGCGCTGATTTCAATCCCTATGCGAGTTTCGCCTAAATCTTCGTGGGAAATATCGCCAGCTACGCGGCCGTATTAATTATCGCGCTCGTAGCAACGATGTTGAGCACTCGACCCGCGCGACGCATTGCGTTAAAGGTGGGCTACACGGCACAGCCCGACGCGCGCAAAGTTCATCAGAAGGTGAC
>JANXTQ010000011.1 GCA_025352305.1 Actinomycetes bacterium | reverse complement strand
CCGCAACCTTCGCGAGGGCAACACCGGTGGCTTTTGCCACGAACGGAACAGTACGACTGGCGCGCGGATTGGCCTCAATCACAAAGATTTCGTCGCCCTTTACGGCAAACCGCACGTTGATGAGTCCCACCACTTCGAGCGCCGTCGCGATGCGCCGAGTCAGTTCGCCAATGCGCTCTACAACGTCACTGCTGAGTGTTTGAGGAGGAAGTGTGCACGCCGAGTCACCGGAGTGCACGCCGGCTTCTTCGACGTGTTCCATCACGCCGGCCACAAAAATTTCTCCCGCACGATCGCGAACGGCGTCCACATCGACCTCTACGGCGTCCTCTAAGAATCGGTCGATGAGTACCGGTCGCGACGCACTCACTCCACCTTCACGAGCCAACGATCCGTGCTCGGCGAGCAGCCCCTGCATGCAACGCTGCAACGAGTCATCGTCATAGACAATCTCCATGGCGCGCCCGCCTAAGACGTAACTCGGTCGAACGAGTACCGGATAGCCAATTTGCGCAACGACCGCGAGCGCACCCTCGAGCGTCGTTGCGACATCGCCGGGTGGCTGTTCAATGCCAATGTCACGGCAGATGGCTGACCAGCGTTGGCGATCTTCCGCCGCGTCGATCGAGGCCACGGAGGTGCCCAAAATGAGCGAGGGATCAATGCTCTGAGCCAACTTCAGCGGGGTCTGGCCGCCGAGGCCGACAATCACACCCACGAGGCGGCCGGCGCCCACGCTGGCGCGTTGTTCGGACTCAATGACGTGAGCAACGTCCTCGGGCGTTAACGGTTCGAAGTAGAGCCGATCGCTCGTCGAGTAGTCCGTCGAAACCGTTTCCGGATTGCAGTTGACCATGACGGATTCGTAGCCCATCTCGCGCAGCGCGATCGAGGCGTGAACGCAGCAGTAGTCAAACTCGATTCCTTGACCAATTCGATTTGGTCCCGATCCCAAAATAATGACCCGTTCGCTCGGCGAACTCGCCACTTCCGTTTCGTCGTCGTAGCTCGAGTAGTGATAGGGGGTTTGCGCCTCGAACTCCGCTGCGCAGGTGTCGACGGTTTTAAATACCGTCGACACACCGGCCGCGTCGCGCAGTGCACGAACCTCAGCCGGCGTCGAACTCGTCAACGTTGCGATCTGGGTATCAGAGAATCCCATCTGCTTCGCGCGGCGCCACTGACGCGAACTGAGCTGTTCGACGTCACATTTTTCCAGCCACTTCTCCGTCTGGGTAATGGTGGCCAACTGGTCAACGAACCACGGGTCGATTCCCGTGCGAGTCGACAGTTCATCCACACTGACCCCGCGGTACAGCATTGCGTGCAGGGCAAATATTCGCTCGGGCGTCGCCACGACGCAGCGACGCCACAGATCGTCGTCGTCGAGCGCGGTGAACTCATCGGAGATCTCCCCACCAAATCCAACGCGACCCTGCTCCAAGGATCGAAGGGCTTTTTGCAACGACTCAGCGAAGTTTCGACCAATGGCCATCACTTCACCAACGGACTGCATGCGCGTTCCCAACTCCGCCACGGCGCCCGGAAGTTTTTCAAAGGCCCACCGAGGAATTTTGGTGACGACGTAGTCAATCGTCGGTTCAAAGCTGGCAGGAGTGGCGCGGGTGATGTCGTTAGAAATCTCGTCAAGGGAGTAACCGACCGCGAGACGGGCGGCAATTTTCGCAATGGGGAATCCGGTGGCCTTGCTCGCTAGGGCACTCGAGCGGCTCACGCGCGGGTTCATTTCAATTACAAGACGTTCGCCAGTGGCGGGATTGACCGCGAACTGGACGTTGGATCCGCCCGTTTCAACTCCCACTCGGCGAAGCACGGCAAAAGCGTCGTCGCGCATCTCTTGGTACTCAACGTCCGACAGGGTTTGTGCGGGAGCAACCGTGATCGAGTCTCCGGTATGCACTCCCATTGGGTCAAAGTTCTCAATGCTGCACACGACCACACAGTTGTCGCGGTGATCGCGCATGACTTCGAGTTCGTACTCCTTCCAGCCCGCAATGGAACGTTCGACCAGGATTTCATTTACCGGCGACGCCTGAATACCTTCTGCGGCGAGTTCCGTCAAGCGCTCCATGCTGTGCGCAATGCCGGTACCCGCTCCACCGAGGATGAAGCTCGGACGAATGATGATGGGCAACCCAATCTCTTCGGCAATGGCGACGGCCTC